>JAMPXL010000064.1 GCA_023701165.1 Geothrix sp.
ACGGCAGCCCCGCCAAGCCGGCCCCCCCGCCGGCCACGGACCTCATCCACAGCCGCACCATCGAGTCCTCCATCCGCCGGCTCGAGAGCTATCAGACCCGCACCCTGGTGCTGGGCCTCATCCGCCTCTTCCAGCGCCGCGGCATCATCGGCCAGGACGAGCTCCAGCGGCTGCTGGCCAACCTCATCGAGTCCGGCGAGATCAAGGACGACGACAAGGTCGGCTAGCTAGTTATCGACTTTGAGGATGGCCAGGAACGCCTCTTGCGGGATCTCCACGTTGCCGATGGACCTGACGCGGCCCCTTCCTGGGCCGCGCCCTTCGGGCTTCGCCTGCGGCAAAGTCGCCCTTCGCTCCTGCTCCGGGCTCATCCGCTGAAGGTGGTCCATCGGAGCCGTTCCAGCCCCTAGCTGTCGACCTTGAGAATCGCCAGGAACGCCTCTTGCGGGATCTCCACGTTGCCGATGGACTTCATCCGCTTCTTGCCCTCTTTCTGCTTGTTGAGGAGCTTCTTCTTGCGGGAGATGTCGCCGCCGTAGCACTTGGCGAGCACGTCCTTGCGGCGCGCCTTCACGTTGGTGCGGGCGATGATCTTGCTGCCGATGGCGGCCTGGATGGCCACGTCGAACATCTGCTGGTGGATGACTTCCTTCATCTTCTGGCAGAGCGCGAGCCCGAGGGCCTGGCTCTTGCTGCGATGCACCAGGATGGACAGGGCGTCCACGGGATCGCCGTTCACCAGGATGTCCATCTTCACCAGGTCGGACTCGATGTAGTGCTTCATGTGGTAGTCGAAGCTGGCGTAGCCCTTGGAGATGGACTTGAGCTTGTCGTAGAAGTCCATCACCACTTCGTTGAGGGGCAGCTCGTAGACCAGCATCACACGGTCCTGGCTCACGTACTCCAGCTTCTGCTGGATGCCCCGGCGCTCCTCGCAGAGCTTGATGAGGCCGCCCACGAAGTCCGTCCGCGTGAGGATGGTGGCCTCGATGATGGGTTCCTCGATCTTGGAGATCTTCTGGAGGGGCGGAAGCTTCGAGGGGTTGTCCACGGCCATCTCGGTGCCGTCCGTGAGGTGGACGTGGAACCGCACGCTGGGGGCCGTGGTGATGAGGTCGAGATCGAACTCGCGCTCCAGGCGCTCCTGCACGATCTCCATGTGGAGCAGGCCCAGGAAGCCGCAGCGGAAGCCGAAGCCGAGCGCCGTGGAGGTCTCCGGCTCGTAGGTGAAGCTGCTGTCGTTGAGCCGCAGCTTGTCCATGGCGTTGCGCAGGTTCTCGAAGTCATCGCTGGAGGTGGGGAAGATGCCCGCGAACACCACGGGCTGGATCTCCTTGAAGCCCTTCAGCATCTCCGTGGCGGGCTTGGTGGTCATGGTCACCGCGTGGGTGACCGTGTCGCCGACCTTCACGTCCACCAGCGAGCGGATGTTGGCCACCAGGTAGCCCACCTCGCCCACGGAGAGCGAATCCTGCTTGTCCATCTTGGGATCGAAGATGCCGATCTCGTCCACGCGGTGCTCGCTGCCCGTGGACATGAAGCGGATCTGGTCTCCGGCCTTCAGGGTGCCGTTCATGACGCGGATGAGGTTCACCACGCCGCGGTAGGCGTCGTAGTAGCAGTCGAAGACCAGGGCCTGGAGCGGGGCGCCGGGATCGCCCTGGGGCGCGGGCACGCACTTCACGATCTGTTCCAGCACCTGCTCGCAGTTCTGGCCGGTCTTGGCGCTCACGTTCACCGCGTGGGCCGTGTCCACCAGGCCGATCACCGTGTCGATCTGCTCCAGCACGCGCTCGGGATCGGCGCTGGGCAGGTCGGTCTTGTTCAGCACCGGGAAGACTTCCAGGCCGTTCTCCAGGGCCAGGTAGGTGTTGGCCAGGGTCTGGGCCTCCACGCCCTGGGTGGCATCCACCACCAGGATGGCGCCCTCGCAGGCGGCGAGGCTGCGGCTCACCTCGTAGGTGAAGTCCACATGGCCCGGCGTGTCGATGAGGTTCAACGTGTAGGTCAGCCCGTCCTGGGCCTGGTATTTCAGCGTCACCGCATGGGCCTTGATGGTGATGCCCCGCTCTCGCTCCAGATCCATGTCGTCCAGGATCTGCGCCTGCATGTCCCGGCCCGCCACCGTCTTGGTCAGCTCGAGCAGGCGGTCCGCCAGGGTGGACTTGCCGTGGTCGATGTGGGCGACGATGGAGAAATTGCGGATGAGACTGGGATGAGCCACTGAGGAACCTCGAACCCGCCATTGTACCGTTGGTATCTCTTGCTGTCTGCGGGGTTTTACCAATCCCATCTTCATCCAGCAGTTGATTGCAGCCGATAGGGCTCCTACCCTCGGAAGACGAGAGCCAAGGAGTCCGCTTGTCCCACTTCGAGTCCCCCATGACCATCCTGATGGTGGAGGACAACGCGCTTCAGCGCCGTCAGATCGAGGCGCAGCTCCAGCCCCTGGGGCACCGGATCCTGGCCGCGGCCAATGGCCAGGAGGCGTTGATCCGCGTGAAGGGCGGCGATGCCGTGCCCGATCTGGTGATCATGGATGCCGTCATGCCTTCCATGGACGGCTTCAAGGCCTGCGAGGCCATCAAGTCCGATCCGGCCACCGCGGGCATTCCCGTGCTGGTGCTCACGGCCCTGAGCCGGGACGCCAAGGACCGCAGCTATGCGGCGGGCGCCGACGACTTCCTCCGCAAGCCCGCCAACACCCTGCTGCTCCAGGTGCGCGTGCAGACCCATCTCCGCATCCGGGCCCTGTCCCGCCACGCGGGCTTCCTCGCCCCGGCCCGGCCCAAGGTGCTGGTGGTCTCCGCCAGCTCCCTCGTGCGCGCCCAGGTGCAGAACCACTTCGGCAAGGAGCAGGCGACCTTCCTCGAAGCCCAGGGCGAAGGCCAGGCCCGCGCCCAGATCCTCGCCCACCGGCCCGACGTGCTGGTGCTGGACACGGACCTGATGGAAGGCAGCGCCCAGACGCTCGCCCTGGCCATCCACCAGTCCCCCGAGCTGGAGGACATGCCCATCCTGCTGCTGCACAGCCCCGGCGAGCTGGAGACCTGGGGCCGGTTCCAGGAGCCCGTGGCCGATGCCCTCGAGAAGCCCCTGGTGGCGCCGGAGACCCGCCGCCGCGTGGCCCTGATGGCCCGGCTGGCCCAGCTGCAGAAGTTCGCCGGCAAGGCATGACACCCCGCATCAGACCGGCCGCAGCGGCCCTTTCCGGGCTCCTGCTGATCCTGGCCGCCTCCGCCCGGGCCGCTGTGCTGGAGGGCCGGGTGACCGACGGCCGCCGGGGGCTGCCGGGCGTGCGGATCTACCCCGACCGCCAGCCCCGGATCTCCCCCGCGGGGGACCCGCCCCTGGCCATCACCGATGCGGAGGGCCGCTTCCGCCTGGACCTGGAGCCGCAGGACACGGTCCTCGCCGTCGAGAAGGACGGCTGGCGCCGCGACCTCGTGCCCGCCGCGGAATGGCAAGGCGACATCACCCTGAGCCCAGAACCCGGCCATCGCACCGAATCCGTCTTCATCGTGCGCCTCGACTTCACGGACGAGCCCTCGAAGCTGCCGGACGGCGCCCTGCGCGAACTGGTCTTCTCCCGCCGCCCCGGCGCCGCCAGCGCCGCCAACTACCTGTATGAAGTCAGCAAGGGCGCCCTTTCCCTCGTCGAGGGCCGCTTCCTGAAGCTGCGCAGCGCCGACCATCCCGCCCCGCGCACCGATGAGCACAAGCAGGCCATGGCCGCCTGGGTGCTGGAGCGCCTCCAGGGCGAGGAGCTCGGCGCCTGCGACCGCCTGGACAACCGCACCGGGGCCTTGAAGCCCGACGGCAAGCCCGACCACCTCTGGATCATCACCCCCGGCGCGCCCCAGTCCCTCACCGCCGATGATTCCCACCTCAAGGCCGTGAGCCTGCTCCTGCCCCTGCCCTGGAACAAGGCCCGGCGCTGGCCTCTGCTCTTCATGACGGAGGAGGTGCCCCTCGGGAACATCGTCCACGAGGCCTTCCACGCCATGGGCGAGCACCGCGTGGACGATCTGTACCTGGACTGCGACGACCCGCTCACCGCGGGCATCTGGGACCTCATGGACGCGGGCCAGTACCGCGGGTGGGACCGGTCCCATCCCGAGGAGGGCCCCTGGGTCGAGGACACGGGCTACAGCCCCTCCCACCCCACCGCCTGGGTGCGGTCGGACTTGTGGTACCGGGGCCGGTTCCAGTCCGCCGTGGCCCGCCATGCGGTGAAGGGCCGGGCCTGGGAGGGCTGGATCGCCCCGGTGGCCCGGGCCCCGGGCGCCGATCCGCAGTGGGTGACGCTGCCCGATCCGCGCAGGAAGGGCCGGTTCTTCAGCCTCGAAGTGCGCCGCCCCTGGGGCTTCGAGCGGGGCCGCGTGGGCGGCCGCTTCGGCCCCGGCCATGAAGGGCTCATCGTGGCCCGCATCGATCCCAGCCTGCTGAGCTACGGCGACCCCCGGGGCCCCGTCCGGGTGGTGGACGCCCATCCCGGCAGCCCCGAGCCCCCCAAGCCCCGGTTCCCCTGCCGGATGTGGGAACTGGACGACGCCGCCTTCAACCTCGGCCCCGGCGAAAACCCCAAGGGCCGCAGCGGCCCCCTGTCCTGGGAAGTCCTGGAGACCGACGCCCGCGGACGGATGCGGGTGCGGGTCCGCCTGGCTCGCCGCTGACCACCTCTTTTCCGGAGCCTCCATGCGCCTCGCCCTGATCTTGTGCGCCACCCTCACCGTCGCCGCCCAGTCCCCCGCTGAAAGCGCCGTGGCCGCCGTGCTGGACGACTGGCACCGGGCGGCGGCGCAGGCGGATGAAACCCGCTACTTCGGGCATCTGGCCGAAGGCGCCATGTTCCTGGGCACGGATCCTGGCGAACGCTGGACGAAGGCCGCCTTCCAGGCCTGGGCCCATCCCTTCTTCCAGCGGGGCAAGGCCTGGTCCTTCAAGGCCACGCGGCGGGCCGTCACCCTCTCGCCGGACGGCCGCACCGCCTGGTTCGACGAGGATCTCGACACGCCGAACCTGGGCCCGGCCCGGGGCACCGGCGTGCTCGCGCAGACGCAGGGCCGGTGGCGGATCGAGCAGTACAGCCTGAGCATTCCCATTCCCAATGCCCTGACCAAGACCGTGCAGACCCAGATCGAGGCCCCGGCAAAAAAGCCCTGATGTCCCGAAATTACCAAGTAAGATGAGGCATGAATCCAAGCCGCTGCCTCCTCCTCTGCCTCGCGGCCGCCACCCTGGCCGCCCAGACCTCGCCGGAAGCGCTCCGGCCCGCCTCCGAGCGCCTGAGGGCCGAGGCCTTCCGCACCCACGGGGCCTACGCGGATCTGGCCTGGCTCTGTGACCGCATCGGGCACCGCCTGGCCGGTTCGCCCCAGCTGGACCAGGCCATCGCCTGGGCCCAGACGCGCATGAAGGCCGCGGGTCTGGTGAACGTCCACGCCGAGCCCGTGATGGTGCCCCATTGGGTGCGCGGAGAAGAATCGGCAGAACTATTGCTGCCTGCGCCGCACCGCCTGAACATCCTGGGTCTGGGCGGTAGCGTGGGCACGCCCCCGGGCGGCCTCGAGGCGGACGTGGTGGTGGTGGGCTCCTTCGACGAGCTGGATCAGCTGGGCGGCGCGGTGAAGGGAAAGATCGTCCTCTTCGACGTGCCCTGGAAGGGCTACGGCCACACCGTGGTCTACCGCCACGCCGGCGCCGCCAAAGCGGCCCGATACGGCGCCGTGGGCGCCCTGGTGCGCTCCGTGGGCCCCGTGAGCCTGGACACCCCCCACACCGGCGTCATGGAATACGATCCGGCCTTCCCGAAGATTCCCACGGCCTCCGTGACCCTCGAGGCCGCCACCCAGATGCGCCGCATGCAGGCCCGCGGCGAGGGCATCCGCATGAAGCTCGCGATGGGCGCGCAGACCCTGCCGGACGCTCCTTCCGCCAACGTGGTGGGTGAGATCCGCGGCTCCGGGAAGCCCGAAGAGGTCATCATCCTCAGTGGCCACCTGGACAGCTGGGACGTGGGCCAGGGCGCCCAGGACGACGGCGCGGGCAGCATGATCGCCCTGGAGGCCGCCCGCCTCATCCAGGCGCTGGGCCTGAAGCCGCGCCGCACCATCCGCGTGGTGCTCTACACCAACGAGGAGAACGGCCTGCGCGGCGGCCTGGGCTACCGCGACGCCCACCGCGCCGAGTTCAAGGACATCATCGCCGCCTTCGAATCCGATTCCGGCAGCGAGCGCATCAAGGCGTTCAGCCTCGACCTGCGGAAGGCCGCGCCGGAGGCCAA
>JAMPXL010000065.1 GCA_023701165.1 Geothrix sp.
GCGGCGCCCCTGTCCGGCGCGGCGCCCGGCACACCCCGGACGCTCCTGCCGATGCCCACCACGACCGAGGTCATGGTGGGAACCCGGGACGCCTCGGGCCGGCCGGCCCTGCTGTGGATCCAGCGCGGCACGGGCGGCGTCCATGAAGGTGTCGGCTTCTCCCGGTGGGATGGCGCCGCCTGGACGGCTCCGGCGATTCTTCCCGGAACCGCGGGGAAGAGCATCCAGCGACTGTTCGCCGTGCCCGGTCCCATGGGCCTCCTGGCGGGGTGGGTGGAGGTGGGTGATCGCGTCCTGTTGTTCCGCACCGCGCTCTGGAAGTGAAGGCCTGACGGAGCGGCCCACCCCTTTTCCCGAAAGCGTGCCTGGGCCCGGCGGGGGCGGAGCGGCACCTTCAACCCAGCCCTGAGGTCTGCCATGAGCCGACGATTCCAGCTTCTCCCCTGCGCCGCCCTCCTGTCGTGCCTCCTCGCCTGTGGCGGCGGGGGGGGCGGAGGGAGCACCGTCGCGCCGCCGGCCGCGGCGGACTTCAGCCTCCAGGTGACGCCCGCCAACCTCCAGATCCCCGCGGGTGGAAGCGGGTTCCTCACCATCACCCTGTCCCGCCTGAACGGGTTCTCGTCCGCCGTCGCCATCACGGGCGCGGGGTTTCCCGCCGGTGTGGTGGCCAGCGGCACGGTGCCCGCCGGGGCCACCTCGCTGCAACTGCCGGTGGTGGTGGCTCCAGAGGTGGCGCCGTCTGTCTATGCGGGACTGAGCCTCCGGGCCCAGGCCGGAACCCTCACCCACGACGCGCCCCTGGGCCTCACCGTGGCCCAGGCCCTGGCGCCGGGGCACCTCCGGGATGACCTGGTGCAGGCGGCGGGAGGACGGCAGACCGGCGGGACCTTCGAGAACCAGGCAGTCGTGCGCGAGGGGTTCCCTGCCCAGACCGTGAAGGATGCGAATGACAGCACCCGGGTGCGGCACGGGTTCCATCCCAGCGGCGCGCCGACGGACCGCTGACGACTGATTTCAAGGAGCCTTCATGAGACACCGTGGAACCATCTCCCTCCTGGCGGGCCTCGCGGCCTGTCCGGCCCTCATCGCCCAGCAGCCCGCCGCTCCGGCCCCCACCCTGGCCTGCCAGGGCCGCCTGCTGGAGGCCGCGCTGCCCGTGACGGGGACCCGCACCTTCGTCTTCGCCATCCTGGATGGTTCCGGCGCAGAGCTCTGGAGCTCGGGCAGCCAGTCCATCTCCGTGAACAGCGGGCTCTACAGCGTGTCCCTGGGCGCCGCGCCCATGCCCGCCATTCCCCCGGCCCTGCTGGCCCAGCCCAGCCTCAAGCTGCACACCACCGTTTCCGGCATCGCCCTGGCGCCGGACACGGACCTCGTCCCAGCCCTCCAGGCCCGCAGCGCCTTCGAGGTGAGCGGCGCCTTCGCGGGGGATGTGGGCGGCACGCAGAATGCCATGACCCTGCTCCAGCTGCAGGGCATCCCCCTGGACCTCAGCACCACCGCGCCCGTCTCCGGCCAGGGCCTGCTCTACAACGGCGCCAAGTGGGTACCTGGCACGGTGACGGGGGCCCAGGGGCCTGCGGGCCCTGAAGGGCCGATGGGACCCGCCGGAGCGACCGGGGCGACCGGGGCGACTGGAGCGGCCGGAGCGACCGGTGCCGCGGGCCGGGCCGGTCCCCAGGGACCCGCGGGAGCCACCGGAGCCGCCGGTCCGGCAGGCCCCACGCTCAACCTGCAGAAGGTCGCGCTGCTGAAGTGGTACGGCGCCTCCCGGATCAACACCACGGTCCCCGGCCCGCTCGCGCCCTACTACCTGTGCTTCGACGGGGCGAACCTCTGGGTGACCAGCAACAGCAGCACGCGGGCCGTCACCAAGATCAACGCCCATACGGGGCTGCAGGTGGGCACCTATGCTGTCGGGGGCGGCCCCTCCGGTGTGGCCTTCGACGGGGCCCACATCTGGGTCGCGAACTCGTCCGACAACACCGTCAGCAAGTTGAAGGCCAGCGATGGCACCGCGGTGGGCGCCTACCCCGTGGGCACCGGCCCCAACGCCATCTGCTTCGACGGCTCCTTCATCTGGGTGGTCAATGGGGGCTCCAATAACATCACCAAGGTGAACCCGGACACCGGGGCCATGCTGGGCACCTTCAGCGTGGGGACCTACCCCGTGGCGATCTGTTCTGACGGCAGCCACCTCTGGGTGGCGAACTACACCCAGTCCACCCTCAGCAAGGTGGACCCGGCCAACGGAGCCATCCTGGGCACCTACAGCGGTGGGGCCTATCCCTACTCCCTGTGCTTCGACGGCACCCATGTCTGGTCGGCCAACCGCTACGGGAACAGCGTGTCCAAGCTCGTGGCCGCCACCGGTGAACTCGTGGGGACCTATGGCGTCGGCACCAATCCCGTGGGCGTCTGCTTTGATGGCCGCAGCATCTGGGCGACCAACCTCGGCTCCGGCACGGTCACCCAGCTCGACGCCGCCACCGGCGCGGCCCTGGGCACCTACCCGACCGGCAGCCAGCCCTGGGGGCTCTGCTTCGATGGCGCCTCGGTCTGGGTGGCGAACCGCATCGCCAACACCTTGATCAGGTTCTGAAGCCTGCGGCCCTCGCGGCTGCCTCCCCCCGCTCCAGCATTCCCCACGCCTCAGGAGGCCTCATGAACGCCCGCCGGACCCTCTCTCTGGTCCTCGCCCTGGTGGCCCTTCCCGCCCTCGTCGCGCAGCCCGCGCCCCCCCTTCCCGTGCTGGCGTACCAGGGGCGCTTGACGGAGGCGGGCCTGCCCGTGACGGGCTCCCGGGCCTTCGTCTTCTCCATCCTGGACGGGACCGGAGCGGAGATCTGGAACTCCGGGATGCAGACCCTGTCGGTCAACTCCGGCCTCTATGCGGCGCTGCTGGGGGCGCCGCCCATGCCGGCCATGCCCGCCACGCTGCCGGCCCAGCCCAACCTCAAGCTGCATGTCGTGGTCGAAGGCATCGCCCTCTCGCCCGACACGGATCTGGTGCCCGCCCTCCAGGCCCGCTCGGCCTTCGAGGTGAGCGGCGGCTTCGCCGGGGATGTGGGCGGCACGCAGAGCGCCACCACGCTGCTGCAGCTCCAGGGCATTCCCCTGGACCTCGCGACCCTCCCACCCAGTGCGGGCCAGGGCCTCGTCTACAACGGCGCCAAGTGGGTGGCGGGCACCGTGGCCGGGGTCCCGGGGCCCATGGGTCCTCAGGGACCAGCCGGGCCCGAAGGGACGATGGGGCTGGCGGGTCCAGCGGGCCCCACCGGTCTCACCGGACCGGCCGGCCCGATGGGTCCGGCCGGGGCCAGTCCCTTCACGCTGAACGGAGCCAACGCGGTGCTCACCACGGGCAGGGTGGGCATCGGCACGGCCACCCCCGTGCTCCCCCTGGACGTGTCGGGAAGCATCGGCCTCACGGGGCACCTCTTCATGGGGAACAGCGTCCCCATGCTCCACAAGTTCTCCGCCCCGGGCACGGAGGGGGGCAACACCTTCGTCGGAGTCGGGTCCGGCAACCTGAATCTGCCCGCCCAGACCGCCAGCCCCCAGGAGGCCTCCTACAACACGGGCGCAGGCTTCGGCGCCCTCAAGACCCTCACGACCGGGTCCTGGAACACGGCGGTGGGTGCCGCGAGCCTCCAGTTCCTCACCACAGGGCGCTTCAACACCGCGGTGGGGGTCTCCAGCCTCTGGTCCAACACCTCCGCCGGCACCAACACGGCCCTGGGTGCCCGCACCCTGGCGCTCCAGTCCTTCAGCAACGGGAATGTGCCCTGGGACGTCTGGAACACCGCCGTGGGCTTCGAGGCCCTGTACGCCAACCAGCCCACCGCCACCACCAACGGGGACCGCAACACCGCCCTGGGGGCCGTGGCCCTTCGGAACAACACCACCGGCCGGGCCAACACGGCCCTGGGGGTGGACAGCCTCCAGCAGAACACCATCGGAGAATGGAACGTGGCCGTGGGCTTCGAGTCCCTGCTGGGCAACACCACGGGGTATTCGAACGTGGCCATGGGCAACGGGGCGCTGAGATCCAGCGCCACCAGCCACAGCAACACCGCCGTGGGCACGGAGAGCCTCAAGCTGTTCAACGACGGTTCGGGCAACACGGGTGTGGGCCTGCTGGCCCTCGGCGCGCTGACCTCCGGATACAACAATGTCGGCTTGGGCCCGGCAGCCGGGGGGGCGCTCCAGTCGGGGAACGACAACCTCTACCTGTCCCACCCGGGCTCGATCACGGAGAGCGCCACCACCCGCATCGGCCGGGACCAGACCCGCGCCTTCATCGCCGGCGTGTTCGCCAGGACCACGGGCCATCCCACCACCCTCCTGGTGCAGGTGGACCAGAACGGCCAGCTGGGGACGGCGGCTTCCTCCCGCCGCTACAAACAGGACATCCAGGACATGGGTTCGAGCACCGAGCGCCTGTTCAGCCTCCGGCCCGTGACCTTCCGCTACAAGGTCCACCCGGACGGGCCCGTCCACTTCGGGCTCATCGCCGAGGAGGTGGACGAGGTCATGCCCGAGCTGGTGGTGCGCGGGAAGGATGGCCAGACCGAGACCGTGGCCTACCAGGAGCTGGCGCCCATGCTGCTCAATGAGCTGCAGAAGCAGCGGCGGGAGCTCCAGATGCTGAAGGCTGAACTGGAGGCGGTCCGGGCGGCCCTCGGCCGGTCGGGGCTGCGCCCCTGAAGGTCCCAGGCCCTCCGTTCCGGCGGGGTGGCCCAGGCCCTTTCCCGAAAGCGTGCCTGGATGGCGCCTGCGCAGGGCGGCAGCTTGGGGTACCCCCGAGGCCTGCCGGGGCCACGAAGGGCCCTGCCGGCACGGTCCTCCATTCCGATGATCCTCGACTCCGGAGCCCACCATGACCCTCACGCCTGCCCCATCCTTCCGCGGCCTGCTCGCCACGAGCCTGTTCGCCCTGTTGCTCGCCTGCGGCGGCGGGGGAGGGTCCGGCAGCACGGCGGTGGCTCCCCCTGCCGGCCCCCGGCTGACCACCCCGCCGGTGGCCCAGGCGGGCTACCGGGGCGATGTGGTGACCTACCGGGTGGTGGCCGAGGGGACCGGCAACACCTACCAGTGGTTCCGCAACGGCACCGCCATCCCCGGCGCCACCACCGATGCCTACGCCCTGCCCGTGCAGGCGGCGGATGACCAGGCCCGCTACAGCGTGCGGGTCACCGCCTCCGCCGGAGGCGCCACCACCAGCCCCGAGGCGCTGCTGGATGTGCTCTATGCGGATCCGGCCGTGATGGCGGGCCACGATCATGCGCTGGCGATCACCACCAAGGGGAAGGTCTACGCCTGGGGCGTGGGCGGCAACGGCCAGCTGGGCCTGGGGGACTACCAGGCCCGCCTGGCGCCCACGGCCGTGCCTCTGCCCGGCCCGGCGGTGCAGGTGGCGGCGGGCTGGGGGCACTCCCTCGCGCTGCTGGCCGATGGGCGTGTCTTCGCCTGGGGGAACAACGCCTCGGGCCAGCTCGGCGATGGCACCACGGCCATGCGGAACACCCCGGCGGCCGTGCCGGGGCTCACCGGCGTGGTCTACCTCACCTGCGGCTACAACCACAACCTGGCCGCGAAATCGGATCAGTCCGTCTGGGTGTGGGGCTACAACTCCCACGGGCAGCTGGCCCAGGGAGACAAGACCAACCGCCTGAGCCCGGTGTCGATCCCCGCGGCCGCCTCCCAGCTGGCCGACGTGGCCCTCGGCGAGCTGCACACGCTGGTGGTGGACACATCGAACACCCTCTACGGCTGCGGGGACAACGGCTATGGGCAGCTGGGCCTCTCCTACTCGCCCACGGCCGAATACCTGACCTTCACCACGCTGCGGAGCGGCGTGAGGGCGGCCCGGGCCTTCTCCCTGAATTCGGCCATCCTCGGCATGGACGGGCTGCCCTACGGCACCGGCGAGAACGTCTATGGCCAGCTGGGTGACGGCAGCTTCACCACCCGCTACAGTTTCGTGCCCATGGGCACGGCCGGACTCACGGCCGGAAGCACGCTGGACGCCGTGATCCCCGGCCAGTACCACACCCACCTGCTGAACGCGGCGGGCGACGTGGCCAGCACGGGCTACAACTGGTACGGACAGCTGGGACTGGGCGCGGCCTCCACCACGTCCACCTCGGCGCCCCAGGCGCTGGCGGGGCTCAAGGCCATCGCCCTCAGCGCCGGCTCCATGTCCACCTACGCCATCCTGCCGGATCTCTCGGTGAAGGCCTGGGGCTACAACA
>JAMPXL010000066.1 GCA_023701165.1 Geothrix sp.
TGGTTCACGACGCACCTGGGCCCCTGGGACGCCATCTTCGACCACACCTGCTTCGTGGCCATGGATCCGGCCCGCCGCGCCGCCTACGTGGAGGCCTGCGCCGGGCACCTGAAGCCCGGCGGCCTATGGATGGCGGGGCTCTTCCACGACGTGAACGGGCGGCCCGGCCCGCCGCACGCCATCCCCATGACCGAGATGCGGACGCTGGCGGAGGCCCGGTTCGAGGTCCTCCACCTGGCCCCCGCCACCACCAGCCACCCCCGCCGGGCGGGCCGCGAGTTCCTGCTCATCGGGCGGCGCCGCTGATGACCGCGCTGGTGATGGCCGCGGCCTTCCTGGCCTCGGGGCTCACCTTCTTCACGGGCTTCGGCCTGGGCACCCTGCTCCTGCCCGTCTTCGCGCTCTTCTTCCCCCTGCCGGCGGCGGTGGCCATGACCGCCGTGGTCCACTTCGCCAACGGCCTCTTCAAGCTGGCCCTCACGGGCCGCCGCGCCGCCTGGCCCGTGGTGCTGCGCTTCGGCCTGCCCGCCATGGCCGCGGCCTTCCTGGGCGCGGAGCTGCTGCTCTGGATGGCCCAGGGACCGCCCCTCCACACCTACCTGCTGGCTGGGCGCCCCCACGAGATCACGATCCTGAAGCTGGTGATGGCCCTCCTCATGGCGGGCTTCGCCGGGCTGGAAGTCTCGGGTCAGATGGAAGGACGGAGCCTGGACCCCCGCTGGCTGCCTGCGGGGGGAGCCCTCAGCGGCTTCTTCGGCGGGCTCTCTGGCCACCAGGGCGCCTTCCGCTCCGTCTTCCTCCTGCGCACGGGCCTGGACAAGGCGGCCTTCGTGGCCACGGGGTCGGCCATCGCAGCCCTGGTGGACATTTCCCGCCTCGGCGTCTACTTCCGGCGCTGGTCGGAACTGGACCTCCGCGGCCACGGGGCCCTGGTGGCCGCCGCCATCCTCGCCGCCCTCGCGGGCGCGGTGCTGGGAAACCGCCTCCTCCACAAGGCCACGCTCCGCGGCATCCAGTGGGCAGTGGCTGCCCTTCTGCTGGGGGTGGCGGGGCTGCTGGGATCCGGCCTGATCTGATCCGTGCTGCCGCATCCGGGGTCAATGGCCTAGAATGGCCTCACCCATCCCGGAGCCATCATGCGCGTGAAAGCCATCCTTTCCCTGCTCTGCCTCTCGTCGCTGGCGCTGCCGGCCCAGGACGTGGTCCGCCTGGGCAACCTGAAGTTCGCCCACTACGGCGCCGTGTCCTACATGAAGGAGCTGGCCCCGAAGTACAAATTGAAGATCGACGAGCGCATGTTCGCCAAGGGCATCGACATCAACCCCGCCATCGTGGCCGGCGAGATCGACGCCAGCGCCGCGGCGCTCGACGCCGCCATCGCGGGCCGGGCGGCGGGCGTGCCCATCTACGTGGTGGCGGGCTTCGCCAAGGGCGGGGCGCGCATCGTCGTGGGCGCGAACTCCGGCATCCGGTCGCTGAAGGACCTCAAGGGGAAGAAGGTGGGCGTGGCCCGGGGCGGCGCCCAGGAGCTGCTGCTGCTGGCGGAGCTGGCCATGGCCGGCCTCACCTGGTCCGACAAGCCCGGCAAGGACGTGCTGGTGCTCTACCTCCCCTTCGCAGACCTGAACCAGGCGCTCATGGCGAAGAACATCGACGCCATGTGCCAGAGCGAGCCCTACAGCTCCCAGGCCATCAACCGGTCCTTCGGCGTCGAGCTGCTGAAGCCCTACGACACGCCCATCGGCGAGCCCATCCGCGCCCTCGTCATCACCGAGAAGCTCTACAAGGAGCGCCGCGACGTGGCCCAGCGCTTCCTCCTCTGCTTCGTGGAGGCCACCAAGAAGTTCATCGACGAGCCCAAGGCCGCGGAGAAGTACGTCCGCGAGGTCATGTTCAAGAACCAGATCTCCCAGGACGACTACCAGGACGCCATCGGGAACTCGCCGTTCAGCTATGACATCAGCGTGCCCCACGTGCAGATCACCACGGACCTCATGGCCAAGTACGGCGTGGGCAAGATGGCCAACCCGCCCAAGGCCGGCGACTGGGTGAAGCTGGACCTGCTGGCCGAAGCCAAGAAGCAGCTGAAGGTGAAGTGAGGATGAAACGGTACCGACACGCCGCCTCCGGCATCCTTGTCCCGCTGGCGGCCCTGGGCTTCTGGCAGCTGCTGTCCACCATGGGCTGGGTGAACGCCACCATCCTGCCCTCCCCCATGCAGGTGCTCATCAAGTGGTGGGCCTACCTGCGCCCCCTGGAGGTCTTCGATCCCGCCCAGGGCTCGTACCTGGCCTGGTGCTTCTCGGGCGAGCTCATCCAGGACGCCCTCGGCAGCCTCTACCGCGTGCTGGTGGGCTTCCTCATCGGCGGCGGCCTGGCGCTGCCCCTGGGGCTGGCCATGGGCTACAGCAAGGTGGCCTACGGCCTCTTCAACCCGCTCATCCAGGTGCTGCGGCCCATCCCGCCCATCGCCTACATCCCGCTGTCGATCCTCTGGTTCGGCCTGGGCAATCCGCCCGCGGTCTTCCTCATCAGCATCGGGGCCTTCTTCCCGGTGCTGATGAACACCGTGGCCGGGGTGCAGAACGTGGACAGCATCTACCTGCGCGTGGGCCGCAACCTGGGCGCCTCGCGCCTCACCCAGTTCACCCGCATCATCCTGCCCGCCGCCACGCCCTACATCTTCACCGGGGCGCGCATCGGCATGGGCACGGCCTTCATCGTGGTGATCGTCTCCGAGATGATCGCCGTGAACAACGGCCTGGGCTACCGCATCCTGGAGGCCCGCGAGTACCTCTGGTCCGACAAGATCATCGCGGGCATGTTCACCATCGGCCTCCTGGGCCTGGGCATCGACACCCTCATGAGCCGCCTCAGCTCGCGCCTGCTGCGGTGGCATCGCGGACTGGAGCAGGGATGACGGACATGGCCATGAACTCCGGCTCCCACATCTCCATCCGCGGGGTGCACAAGGTCTTCCAGAGCGGCGGCCAGGATGTCTACGCCCTCAAGGCCATCGATCTCGAGATCGCCCAGGGCGAGTTCGTCTGCCTGCTGGGGCCCTCGGGCTGCGGGAAATCCACCCTGCTCAATGCCGTGGCGGGCTTCAGCCTGCCCACCTCCGGCGGAATCGACGTCGAGGGTGCCGCCATCACGGAACCCGGGCCCGACCGCGGCATGGTGTTCCAGGAATACGCGCTGTTCCCCTGGATGACCGTGGAGCAGAACATCGCCTTCGGCCTCCAGATCAGGGGCGAAGCCAAGGAGGCCATCCAGGCCAGGGTGGGCAGCCTGCTGGAGCTGCTGCACCTCCAGGATTTCCGCAAGCGCTTCCCCAAGGATCTCAGCGGCGGCATGCGCCAGCGCGTGGCCATCGCCCGGGTGCTGGCCCTCGACTCGCCCATCATGCTCATGGACGAGCCCTTCGGGGCCCTGGACGCCCTCACCCGCCGCAACCTGCAGGACGAGCTGCTGCGCCTGTGGCTGGAACTGCGGAAGACCATCCTCTTCGTCACCCACAGCATCGAGGAGGCCCTCTACCTCGCGGACCGCACGGTGGTGATGACCTACCGCCCGGGCACGATCAAGCGCGACCTGCGCGTGGACCTGCCCCGCCCCCGCGACGTGGCCAGCCCCGCCTTCAACGCCCTGAAGAAGGAGCTGAGCCTGCTCCTCATGGAAGAGCAGAACCGCCACGAGCAGGACGAGTTCAAGGGCGCCGCGGTGGATTGATCAGAACGTCCCTGGCTCCTGGAGCGGCTGGTACAGCTCCACCCGATGCCCCTCCGGATCGCGGATCCAGGCGAAGCGGCCGTAACCGCAGTCCTCGCGCGACTCCACGGGGACACCCTCGGCTTCGAGCCGCGCGCAGAAGGCCTCCAGGTCCGCCACCCGCCAGTTCACCATGCACTCTGGCCGGCCCGCGCCCAGGGGCGCCTTGGCCTTCTGGAAGGAGAACACCGTGTGGCCCTTCGCCCCATCGGGGTCCGTGTAGGTGAACTCCAGCCCGTAGCACGTGCCCGGCTCCCACTCGATGAAGGCCAGGCCGAAGTGGGTCGCGTACCACCTGGACAGGCCCGCCGGATCCTCCGCGTAGAGGAAGACACCGCCGAGGCCCTTCACGCCCAGGTTCAATTCAGCCTCCTCGGCGGCAATGGCAGCCCGGCCTCGCCCCGGCCCTTGGTGGCCAGGGCCACGGCCACCGTCCAGAGGGGCGCCAGGTTGAGGTAGGGGATCCCCTCCACGAGGAAGGAGGGCAGGAAGGCCCAGTGGAAGCCCAGCAGGGCCCACATCACGGCCATGGTGACCAGGTCCAGGCCCGCGCCCAGGAACCAGCCTGCGGGCCCGCTGGCCGCCGCGGGCACCTGGATGGCATCCACCGCCAGCGCGATGGCCCAGGCCACGCGGATGCGGGTCTTGCTGAGGGGGGGCCTGCGGAGCGGCTCGGAAACCATGGCGGCAGTCTACCGGAAGGGGCCCCGTTCAGGTCTCGCGTTCGATCGCCGCCAGCGCCTGCATGACCCGGTCGGCGCAGGCCTGGTAGGACTCGCGGCCCGTCAGGTCCGCGGGCAGGCCGGAGAGGTCGACCGGGGGCCCGGCGACCACCGTGATCCGGCCGGGGCGAGGCCAGCGCGCCTCCCGCGGCCAGCACTCGTAGGCCCCGAAAAGGCGCACGGGGATGACCGGCACCCCGCCCTTGGAGATGAGGAAGCCGATCCCAGCTTCCGCCGCCTGCAAGGAGCCATCCGGGGACCGGGTGCCTTCGGGGAAGATGAGGACGCGGTTCCCCTCCTTGAGCAGCCTCAGGATGCGCTTCATGCTGGCGAGGTCGCCCTTGCCGAGCTCCACGGGAAGCACCTGGATGCGGGGCAGCAGCCAGCCCAGGAACCCCTTGAAGAGCGTCTTCCGGGCCAGGTAGTAGATGGGATTCCGGAAGCAGGCCCCCACCAGGGCCGGGTCCAGGAAGCTCACGTGGTTGGCCACGATGAGGGCCCCGCCAGTCTCGGGCAGGTACTCCCGGTGGCGGATCCGCTGGCGGAAGAGCAGGCGGCCGGCGAGGCGCGACCCGGTGTGGGCGAGCCAATAGATCACCGGGTGGCCACCGGAAAGGGGCGGCGGCCCGGCTTCCCGTTCCGGGAGGGTGGGGGATCCGGCCCCGTCCTTCACGGGCGCGCCTTGCCCGTGGCCCGTTCGATGCGGACCCGGATCACGGTGGTGCGGAACGCGTCCTTCGCCACTTCGCGGCCCACCACGTCGGGATGCGCCGCCGCGAAGCGCAGGCCCAGGGCCCGCAGCGCCGCGCGCTTCTCCGCCTCGTCCGTGAGCAGCTCCGCCTGGCCGAAGACGATGACGCTCGCGTAGCGGGTGGCCAGCTCCAGGGGCAGGGTCTCGGCCTGGGTGACCGCGCAGTAGGACACCTTCGGATTGAAGGCCAGGTTGTCCAGCTTGTGGCCCGCGGTGGCGCAGTGGATGATGAGCGCCCCGTCCACCACCGCATGGTTCACGGGCACCGCGTAGGGCCAGCCCTCCGCGTCCACCGTGGCCAGCACGCCCCATTCCGCCTCCCCGAGCAGAGCCATGGCCGCGGCCTCATCCAGAGCGCGATCCCGGCGGCGGATGGGGTGGCTGGGTGCGCTCATGGCCGTTCCTTCTGCTTCAGGGCCAGCCAGTTCAGCGCCTCCAGGGGCGTCATGCGGCTGAGGTCCAGGGCCTCCAGTTCGCCGCGCAGTCCGTCCGGTTCCACTTCGAACAGCGGCAAGGCCGGTTGGCTGGGCATGGGCGCCCGGGGCGGCGCCTCCGGCGCCTGGGCCAGCAGGCGCTGGGCCTTCTGGATGACCGCCTTCGGCAGGCCCGCCAGGCGCGCCACCTGGATGCCGTAGCTGCGGTCCGCGGGGCCCGGCGCCACGCGGTGGAGGAAGTGCAGCTGCTCCTCCCACTCCTGGACCTCCACGTGGAGGTTCTGGATGCGGCGGTCGTCCGCCAGCTTGGTCATCTCGAAGTAGTGGGTGGCGAAGAGCGTCCGGGGCGCGCCGCCCTTGAGGTCGCGCAGGAACACCGCGATGGCCTCCGCCAAGGCCAGGCCGTCCCGGGTGGAGGTGCCGCGGCCGATCTCGTCGAGGATCACCAGGCTCGCCGCCGTGGCCTGGTTGAGGATCCGGGCCGTTTCCGTCCTCTCCACCATGAAGGTGGACTGGCCCTTGGCCACCTGGTCCGAGGCGCCGATGCGGGAGAAGATGCGGTCCACCACCCCGAA
>JAMPXL010000067.1 GCA_023701165.1 Geothrix sp.
CCGCGTGGCCGGGGCCGGCGCGAAGATGGGCCTGGTGGAAACTGCCCTCGCCATCATCCCGGGCGCCGGAGGCACCCAGCGTCTGCCGCGGCTCATCGGAGCCTCCCGGGCCAAGGAACTGATCTTCACGGCCCGGCGCATCGATGCCGCGGCGGCGGAGCGCCTGGGCCTCGTGGACCGGGTGGCCCCCGCAGGCGGGGCCCTGGACGCGGCCCTGGCCCTGGCCCGGGAGATCCTTCCCAACGGGCCCGTGGCCCTGCGCATGGCCAAGCAGGCCGTGAACCGCGGACTCGAGCTGGACCGGGATGCGGGGCTCGCCTTCGAGCAGGCCTGCTACGCCCAGGTGATCCCCACGAAGGACCGGCTGGAAGGCCTGGCCGCCTTCAGGGAAAAGCGGAAACCCCAGTACCGGGGCGAATGATGTCCGGCCATCCCCACCCTCACGGTCCCAGCACCACGGGCCGCCTGGCCTGGAGCGCCGGGATCTTCTTCATCAGCTTTGTCCTCCAGGGACTGGGAGGCCTCTGGACGGGTTCCATCGGTCTGGTCAGCGACAGCCTGGAGAACCTGAACGACGTCCTGGTGAACAGCCTGGGGATCCTGAGCCTGTGGCTGGCGAACCGGCGGGATCCCGACGACCGCTGGACCTTCGGGTGGCATCGCCTGGAGGTGTTCAACAGCCTCCTGGGGGTGGGCTTCCTCCTGCTGCTGGCCGGGGCCGTGGGCTGGGAGGCCCTGGACCGCTTCCGCCATCCCGTGTCCGTCCAGACGGGCTGGGTGCTGGTGTTCTCGGGCATCGGGCTGGTCCTCAACATCGCCGCCACACTGGTGCTGGTGCCCCGGGACCGCACCCTGCTGGAGCGCGATGCCAACCTGCGGGCCGCCTACCTCCATGCCTTCGCCGACAGCCTCACCAGCGTGTCGCTGGTAGCGAGCATGCTCCTCATCCGGCTGACGGGCTGGCGCTGGGTGGACCCCGCCATCGCCCTGGTGATCCTGGTGGTCATCCTGCGGGGGGCGGTGCTCCTGCTCCGGGATGCCGTGGGCATCCTCATGCACCGGGCCGCCTTCGAGCACGAGGCCGTGAAGGCCGAGCTGATGGGCATTCCCGGAGTCCTCGGGGTCGAGGACTTCCGCAGCTGGAAGATGTGCAGCCACCTCACCATCGCCACGGCCCACATCATCGTGTCCGCCGAGCGGCTGGAGGACACGGAGGCCTTCCTGGAGCGCATCGAGCACCTGCTGGGGGAACGGCACGGCGTCCGCCACCTCACCGTGCACTTCGAGACCCGCGAGATGGCGGACCGCCACCACCACCGCTTCGAGCACCGGCATGAGGTGGAGGGAGGGCATCACCATTAGGCCGCTTTTCAGGTGCTGCAGAAAACAGGGCGGCTCAAGCCGCCCTGTTTTCTGTAGGAGGAAGGGGCCTCAGTTCCCCATCCCATGCTTCTTCATGATGGCGGCGCGCTGGGCGTCGAACTCGGCCTGGGTGATGAGCTGGCCGTCGAAGAGCTCCTTGAGGTCGGTGAGCTCCTCCTTCAGCGTCTTTGCGGGGGCCGCGGCCGCTGCGGGGGCGGGCGCGTTGCCGGCGGGGAAGCCCTGCTGGCCCATCTGCTGGGAAGCGCCGGCCATCTGCTGGCCCATCATGTTGCCCATGCCGAAGCCCAGGCCCACGCCCATGCCCATGCCAGCCACGCCGCCGGGGTTCTGGGCGGCGAGGGGGATGGCATCGGCCACCTGCATCTGAGTGTAGGCGCCCATGACGGGGGCCATCATGCCCACGCTGGTGCGCTTGTCCATCATGGCTTCCACTTCCTCGGGGAGGCTGATGTTCTCCACGAAGAACTTGGAGAGTTCGAGGCCCATGCTCTTGAACTCGTCCTGGAGCTTGGCTTTCACGAAGTCCGAGATCTCATCGTATTTCGCGGCCAGGTCGAGGGCGGGGATCTTGGCCTCGCCCAGGGCGTCCGTGAAGCGGCTCATGATGGTCTTGCGGAGCTGCTCGGAGATGTCGGGCACGGTGTAGACGCCGTTGGTGCCCACCAGCTGCTTGAGGAAGGTGCCGCTGTCCACCACCTTGATGGAGTAGATGCCGAAGGCCCGGATGCGCAGCATGCCGAAGTCGGCGTCGCGCATCATGATGGGGTTCGAGGTGCCCCACTTCAGGTCGTTGTAGAGCTTGGTGGAGATGAAGTAGACATCGCTCTTGAAGGGGCTTTCGAAGCCGTACTTCCAGCCCTTCAGGGTGGCGAGGATGGGCAGGTTCTGGGTGGTGAGGTTGTGCGTGCCGGGCTTGAACACGTCCGCCAGCTGGCCTTCGTTGACGAAGACGGCCTCCTGGCTTTCCCGCACGACCAGCTTGCCGCCGTTCTGGATCTCCTGGCCCCGCATGGGGAAGCGCCAGGCCAGGGTGTCGTTGGAATCGTCCAGCCATTCGAGGATGTCGAGGAATTGGGCTTTGCCCCAGTCCATCAGACCCATGTGTGGTTCTCCTAGCGGCATTGGCCGCACGTACGATTCTAGGGCGGCCTGTCAAGCCGGGCAGGCCTGGACCAGGCAAAAACCGGCGAACCGTCGCCATGGACCGGAGAACCGGGCCTAGCGGGTGCCCCGGACGGTGCGCAGCGGGCCCTCCGCCTGGCTTTTCCCACCGGGCTGGTCGATGCGGGTCTTGCTGTGGACCATGCGGGTGTCCGAGTCGATGATGCAGCGCCAGCCTCTGTCGTCCTGGGGCATCCGGACGTCCACCTCCCAGCCTCCGGAGGCGCCGTTGAGGGGGATGCGCCGGGCCGTGAGCGCCTTCCCGCCGGTCTCGCGCTCGGCGATGGCCTTGGCCTCCGCGGCGCTCTTCACCAGACCTGTGGCCGGCTTGCGGGATTTCGCGGTAGCTGCGGATAGGACGAGGGCGGGAACCAGCGCCAAGGCGGCGCCGAGGGCCAGAGGGCGGGTGCGCATGGGGGACTCCTGGGTTTGCCAGGATTCTAGGTGGCTCCCGGCGGCCCTGGCAACCGGCTTTCAGCCCCCGCCGAAGAGGGCGCGGACATAGGTGCCGATGTAGTAGCCGATGTAGTTTGCGATGACATAGCCCCAGACGCCGGTGAGGAGCGCCGGGAGGACCAGGGTGTTCCACCCCTTGCTGATGGCCATGGCCGCGGCGGTGGTGGGGCCGCCCACATTGGCGTTGGAGGCGATGAGCAGCACTTCCAGATCCTGCCGGGTGAGCTTGCCCACCACCAGGGTGACGAGCAGGTTGACGGCCAGGATGATGGCCGCGTAGGCCAGGAGGATGGGGCTCTCCCGGACCACGCTGGTGATGGAGGCCGGTACGCCGATGACCACGAAGAACAGGTAGATGAGGAGGGTGCCCAGTTCCCGGGCGCCCCGGATCTCCGAGAAGAAGCGGGGGAAAGCGGAAGCCAGGGCCACGGTCAGGGCCGTGATCAGCAGGTACTTCTGCCCGATGAGGCCCTTCACGAAGGGGGGGAGGCCGCTGGCCCCGATGGCGCCCGCGAGCTTGACGGAGACCGCGACAATGAGGACCGCGCAGGCCAGCGCGGCGGACAGGTCCTTGAGGGAGATCTCGCTGCGCCCCCAGTAGCTGGCGGCATGGTTGTTTCCTTCGGCGCCCGGCTTGGCCTCGAGTTCATCCAGCAGGGGCGTGTGGAACCTCCGCCGGATGAAGGCCACCCCGGGCAGGGCCGTGAGCAGTCCGAAGAAGACCGCCATCAGCAGGTTGTCCGCCACCAGCCCCGCGTTGATGAGGCCCGGGGAGACCCGGAAGGCCTCGGACATGGCCACGTAGTTGACACTGCCGCCGATGTAGCTGCCGGAGAACATGGCCGAGATGCCGCCGATCTCTGGGATCCGGCTCCCCAGGAGGGCGGTGGCGAGCATGGTGCCCAGCACGGTGCCCAGGGCGGAGATGTGGAAGGCCCCGAAGGCCCGGCCGCTTTCCCGCCAGATTTTCCGGATGTCCGCGGTGAAGAGCAGGAGCGGCACCGCCATGGGCACCACGTAGGTCCAGACGCTGTCGTAGACCGGGCTCGCCGTGGGCACCAGGCCCACATTGGCGAACAGCAGCCCGCCGCCGATGGCCAGGATGCAGCCCGACACGGCCGAGGCCCAGCGGTAGCGCTGCTCCAGGTGGATGCTGACGGCGGCCCAGGCGAACAGGAAGGCCCAGAGCGCCCAGGTATCGTCCGGCTTGAGGAGGGTCATCTAGGCTCCTTTTGGGGGAAGCAGCGGGTCCTGCCGTTCAGGCCCGGTAGAGGGCGGCACCCCAGTGGAGGCCGGATCCCAGGGCGGTGAAGACGAGGTTCATCCCGGGGCGGACGAGGCCCTGGGCGCGGCACTCGTGGAAGAGGATGGGCAGGGTGGCGGCGGTGGTGTTGCCGTAGCGCTCGATGTTGTGGGGCACCTTTTCCGGGGGCAGGCCCAGGGCCTTCTGCACGCCTTCGATGATGCGGAGGTTGGCCTGGTGGACCAGCACCAGATCCAGCTCCTCCACGGCCAGGCCGGAGGCCCCGCAGACCTCCCGGACGGCCTGGGGCATCAGGGTCACGGCAGCCTTGAAGACCTCCTTGCCGGACATGACGGGAAGGGTCTCGCCTGACTGGATCTGCTCGTGGGTGACAAAGGGCCGCCGCTTGAAGCTGGCGCCCATCATGGTGAGCACCCCCGCGCCCGTGCCGTCGGTATGGAGCTGGATGGTCCCCAGGCCGGCCCCGCCCTCGCGGGATTCGATCACCACGGCCCCCGCGCCGTCGCCGAAGAGCACCGTGCGGTCCCGGCTGAGGGTGTTCTCGGCGCGCTCGGCGTCGGTGATGTCCCGGGTGGACTGGCCGATGAGGGTGTCCCAGCCCAGATGCCAGGGCATGAAGGGCGTGTGGACTTCTGCGCCCACCAGGAGCACGCGCCGGTAGCGGCCGCTCTGGATGAAGAGATCCGCCAGCTCCAGCCCGTAGAGGAAGCCGCTGCACTGCTGCCGGATGTCGAAGGTGGGGATGTCCCCCAGGCCCAGGGCCACCTGGAGGAGGGGGCCGTTGCCGGGCAGCACATGGTCCGGCGTCATGGTGGCGAAGACGACCGCATCGATGTCGCCCGGGGCCAGGCCCGCGTCGGCGATGGCATTCCGGGCGGCGATCACGCCGAGATCCGTGGAGCCCTGGCCCGGCTCCGCGTAGCGCCGCTCCTGGATGCCGCTGCGCACCCGGATCCACTCGTCCGACGTGTCCATGAGCCGCGACAGCGCCTCGTTCGTGACGACATGCGGAGGCAGGCCGACGCCGGTTCCGGTGATGACGCTTCGCATGGAGATCCTTTCAAGGCGGGGAGCGCGTCAGCATACCCAACTTCACCCCTCAGGCACACCCAGGATGCGGAAGGCGGAAGCGTGGTCGCTGGGCCGTTCGAGGCGCACCCCGTCGGTCTTCAGGGCGTGGATGCGAAGCGCCCCATCGGCGAATCCCAGCAGCACCCCTTCCCGCGAAGGGCGGAAGCAGCCCCGGGGGCAGGGCAGCTCCGTGGGCAGGGCCCAGGCCACCTTGACGCTGCCTCCGGCGGTTTCGAGGAAGGCGTTGGGCCAGGGATCGGCCACGGCGCGGATCTGGTTGAAGGCCTCTCCGGCGGTCATCCCGAAATCCCGGCGGGAGTCCGCGGGCTTCCGCCCGCCGAAGTAGGTGGAGGGTCCCAGGGTCTTCTGGTCGATGCGGGGCAGGCTGCCGTCCGCCAGCCCGGGCAGGGCCTCGCGCACCAGGCCTCGGCTGGCGTCGGCGGCCTTCTCGGTGAGGCTCAGGGCGGTCTCGTCCCAGTCGATGGAGAGCCTGGTCTGGGCCACAATGTGGCCGTCGTCGGGCTTGGGGGTCATGGCATGCAGGGTGACGCCGGTTTCGGTCTCCCCCTTCACCAGCACCCAGTTGATGGGCGCCCGGCCGCGGTATTTCGGCAGCAGGCTGCCGTGCAGGTTGTAGGCGCCGAGCCTGGGGAGCTCCAGGAAGCGCGCCTGGATCATCTCCCGGAAGTAGAAGCTGAAAAGGAAGTCCGGCCGGTGGGCCCGGATGGCCTCGAAGGCCGCGTCCTCGTTGAATGCGGGTGCCATGTGGATGGGGATCCCCTGGGCTTCGGCGATGGCCGCGGGCGGCGTGAACCACCGCTCATCGGTCCCCTGGGCATAGGTGTACAGGGCCTTCACCTCGACTCCGGCCTCCAGCAGGCCCTCCAGGGCCGCGGTCCCCACGCTGGAATAG
>JAMPXL010000068.1 GCA_023701165.1 Geothrix sp.
GGTGGGCGGCGGCGACACCGCCATCGAGGAGGCGGTCTTCCTCACCAAGTTCGCCACCAAGGTCCACCTCATCCACCGCCGCGACAAGCTCCGCGCCTCCAAGGCCATGCAGGACCGCGCCCTCCAGAACGAGAAGATCCAGCCCGCCTGGAACAAGACGGTGCTGGACGTGCTCACCGCCACCCACGAGACCCCCATGGGCGAGAAGGTCGAGAAGATCCGCGCCCTCAGGCTCAAGGACACCGTGGACGGCTCCGAGTCCGAGCTGCCGGTGGAGGGCCTCTTCGTGGCCATCGGACACCAGCCCAACACCAGCCTCTTCGCGGGCCAGCTGCCCATGGACGAGACCGGCTACCTCCAGGTGGAGAAGGGCTCCAGCCGCACCACGATCCCCGGCGTCTTCGCCTGCGGCGACGTGCAGGACCATGTCTACCGCCAGGCCATCACCGCCGCGGGCAGCGGCTGCATGGCCGCCATCGACGCCGAACGCTGGCTGGCGGAACAGGGCCTGGCCGAGTGAAGGCGCCCCGGGCGTGAATGAGCAGCATCTCGAACCCCTGAAGCGGCATCCCGAGGGCCGGGCCCTCCGGGCGGAAGTGGATCTGGGCCGCATCGCGCGGAACCTGGGCCGCGTCCGGGCCGCCGCCGGGGGGCGCGAGATCTGGGCGGTGGTGAAGGCCAACGCCTACGGACACGGGGCGGTGCCCGTGGGCCGGGCCCTGGCCGCCGCCGGCGCCCACGGGCTGGCCGTCTCCAGCCTGGAAGAGGGCCTGGAGCTGCGCCAGGGGAGCATCGAGTGTCCCATCCTGGTCCTGGGCGGCCTCCGTCCCGAAGCCCTGGCCGCCGCCAGCGCCGAGGGCCTCACCATCGCCCTGGTGGGGCCTGAGCATCTGGATGACTACGCCCGGATCCTGCCCCACCACCCGGTGCGGCTCCACCTGAAGCTGGACACGGGCATGGGGCGCTTCGGCCTCCTGCCGTCCGAGCTCGGCGCGTGCCTGCCCCAGCTGGAGCGCCTGGCCCCCTGGATCGAAGGGGCCATGGGCCACTTCGCCACGGCAGACGACCCGGACCAGGGCTTCGCCCTCCGCCAGCGGAAGGTCTTCGACGCCTGCCTGTCGCAGCTGTCGGATGCGGGCATCCACCCCCCGCAGCGCCACCACGGGAACAGCGACGCCTGCCTCCGGGGCCTCCTGGACCAGGACACCCACGTGCGTCCGGGCCTGGCCCTGTATGGCCTGACCACCCTGCCCGAGGGACGGACCCTGGGCCTGGAACCCGCCCTGGAGCTGGTGGCGGAAGTGGCCCGGGTGAAAGCCGTGTCCGCGGGCGCCACCGTGGGCTACGGCCGCACCTTCGTCGCGCCCCATCCTCTCCAGATCGCCACCCTGGCCTGCGGCTATGCGGATGGCTACCGGCGGGACCTCGGCAACCGGGCGGTGGTGGGGTTCCGGGGCCGGACCTTCCCCGTGGTGGGCCGGGTGTCCATGGACTACCTCACCGTGGCCCTGCCCCTGGACCTGCCCGTGGCGCCGGGGGATCCCATGATCCTCTACAGCGGGGATCCTGCCACGGCCCACAGCCTCGAACGCCTGGCCCAGTCCCTCGGCACCATCCCCTATGAGCTGACCTGCGCGCTCCATCGCCGAATCACGCGCCGTTTTTTCCCTAACTAGTGAATGAACTGCATTACCATTGGGGCACTCCGTTTCGGACCCCCATGAATCTGCTGGTCATCACCCGCCATGAAGACCTCGTCGAGCGCTTGCGCATGGCCTTTGAGGGGGCCGGGCACCGGGTGCTTCACGCCGGCGATCCGCTGGAGGCCCTGGCCCGGGACGCCTGGACCGAGGCCCATGTCCTGCTGGTGGACGCGGGCGGCGACCCCATGGACGGCTACCGCCTCTGCCGCCTGCTGCGGGGCGAAACCCGGGTGCTCTTCATGAACCTGCCCGTCTTCCTGGTGGTGGACCACCCGCCCACGGAATCAGACATCCTCGCGCTCCAGGATGCGGGAGGGGACGGATTCATCCCCGCCGCCTACACGATCCAGCAGCTGATGAACCACCTGGGCCCCGTGATGGCGGGAGCCGCCCCCCGGGGCGAGGCCCAGCGGGTGCCCGTGCTGGCCCTGGGCCTCCACCCGGAGGTGGCCATCCGCTCCCGGGACCTGCTCCACCACTTCCTCATGGAGCTGCACACGCCCCCCGTCCGGAATGCGGCGGAGGCCCAGAAAGTCCTGAAGGCGCCCGTCCTGCTGCTGGGGCTCTCCGGAGGGATCGGGGCGGCGATGGCCCGGGTGGAACACCTGCGCGGGCAGGGCTGCCTCCCCTACACCATCCTTGTCGGGCAGGTGAAGGACGAAGCCACCCAGCGCAGGTTCCTGCTGGCGGGCGTCTCGGACTGGGTGCCCCTGCCCCTCTCCGCCCCCCGGCTGCTCCACGCCTGCCGGCGGGCCATCGAATGGGTGCATGCCCGGCGCATCCAGGCGGAGTACGAATCCGCCATCCATGACCTCCGCGAGCGCCGCAGCATGCTGGAAATCGAGGCCGCGGCCCTCCGCAGCGAGGTCCTCACCGATCCCCTCACCGAGCTCCTCAACCGCCGCGCCTTCGACCAGAACCTGGAACACGCCGTCCGCCAGTGGGAGCGCCACCGCCGGGCCTTCGTCCTGCTGCTGGGCGACGTGGACCACTTCAAGCTCATCAACGACCGCTTCGGCCACCCCGTGGGGGACGAGGTGCTGCGGCAGATGGCCGCCCGCATCCGGACCGGCCTCCGGAAATCCGATCTCGCCTTCCGCATCGGCGGCGAGGAGTTCGCCGTGCTGCTCACCGAGACCAGCCTCAAGGCCGGCGCGGAGGTGGCGGACAAGCTGAGGCGCCGCATCGACGAAGAACCCATGGTCCTGCCCGCCGGCCAGATCATCTTCCCCACCATGAGCTTCGGCGTGGGCGGCCCGGATGCCCACAGCCCATCCGCCCTGCTGGCCCTGGTGGACCGGGCCCTCTACCAGGCCAAGCGCCTCGGCCGGAACCGGGTGGTGGTGGCCGGCGGCGGGGAACACCCGCCCCGGGCCATCAGCGGCGGAAACTGAAGAGGTCGCCCAGCCCGCGGAGGGTCAGGGTCAGGTCGATGCGGTCCTCCCGCCCCCCGGACACCAGGGCCGTGTTCAGGGCCACATGGGTGTATTTCAGGACGTAGGCCACGCAGGGCTCCACGTAGGCCAGTGCCACCTGGCTGGAGGCGAAGCCCTTCTGGTGGAAGTCGTAGTTGGCGCTGAACTCCAGGCGGAGCCGGTCGTCCCAGGCGCGCTGGATGCCGCCCACCTGCAGTCCCTTCTGGCGCACCAGGAAGCGGTTGATGCCCGTGGAGAAGTAGGCCAGGTTGAAGCGGCTTCCGTCCTTGGCTTTCAGGTCCAGGCTCAGGGCATCATCCGATCCCCCGGCCCCCAGGTCCGAGGACCGCCGGAGGCTGATGCGCAGGCGCTCATCCGGCTCCACGTCCAGATCCGTGTCCACGCTGGCCCAGCCCTTCTTGTAGCGCCCATCGCTGAGGATGATGGGCGAGGCATGGTAGCGGGTGGCGATGCGCAGGCGGGCCAGGTCGGCGAATCCGGCGCCGGAGCCCGGGCGCCCGAGGATGTGCTGCTTGAGCCCCAGTTCGAAGCTCCGCTCACCGGAGGCGCTTTCATTCACGCCCGGGAAGGAATCCACGGTGTCGAAGCGCGGCAGCGTCCCCGCCTCGCCATACAGGCTGGTCTGGGTCCATCCGAAATAGGGCTCGGCCACGTGCTTGAGCTCACCCTTGTAGCCGAGGATCGAGACCGCCTTGAAGCTCCGGCCCACCTGGGGGCCCGACAGCCGCAGGTGCCCCGAGACCAGGTACCGCGTGGCCGCCGCGCCATCCACCTGGAAGGGGCTGGTGGCGGGGTCCACCACGGTATCCGTGGCCCCGCCCTCGGGGTCGAACACCGGGGAGCTGAGGCTTGCGCCGTAGTGGGTGGCCCGGCCCATGGCCTCGAAGTCCGCCCGGAAGGGCCCCCACTGGCCCAGGCGCCCGTGGAGGCGGGTGTTGGCATCCTGCCGGCCCCAGGCGTAGGACTGCCCGGGCGTCGTTTCGCTGCCTTCGATGCGGTAGGCGAAGCGCCCCAGCCGGATGCCGCCATCCAGGTAGAGCGGCCCCAGCAGCGCCACGGGGAAGAACCGGAACTCCGCCTGGGGCAGCGTCTGCCGCCGGAGGGAGGCCGGAAAATCCGGGCTGTAGAAGGGGTCCCCCTGGTCCTTGGTGTAGAAGAAGCTGCGCTGCTCCGCCGCCGAAAGGCTGAGGCTCCCGAAGGTGAAACTGCGCCCCAGGTAGAGGGCCGAATCGAAGCTGGTGGCGCCCAGGTAGCCGATGCCCTTGCCGAAGTCCGCATCCACCAGGTTGTCCGAGGCCTGGTTCACATCGGCCGTGAGCTGCCACCCGTCCTCGCGCTGCCAGACTTCCTTGAGCGAATAGCGGTAGCGGCGGGTATCGAGGCTCCGCTGGTGGATGGTCTGGCCCGAGATGCTGCCCGAGTGGGTCAGGTCCGGCCGCCAGCGCATCTCGCCGCCCCACAGGACGCCCTCCTTGGCGAAGTATTCCGGAGACAGGGTGGCATCGGCCGAGTTCCCCATGGCCTGGTAGTAGGAGAGCCCCACCGTGGTGCCGAAGGTGCTGGACATGCCGAGCTTCGGGGGAAGCAGGCCCGAGGTCCGTTCCGCCTGAGCCGGATAGAGGGCGTAGGGAACATAGTAGATGGGGAGCGGTCCCAGCTGGATCCGCGCATTCCAGAGGGTCGCGAAGCCGTCGAGATCCACTTTCAGCGAAGAGAGGCGGGCCTTCCATCCCGGGTTCTCCTCCGCGCAGGGACTCAGCTCCACCGCATCGAAGGACCAGGTGCGCAGGGTGGTGAAGGCCACATGGGCCGAGCGCAGCACCCAGATGGGAGGCAGGTCCATCTGCAGGGCCCAGGCTTCGCCAGAGCGGCGCTCCCAGTCCATCTGCAGGCGTTCTCCCCGGAGGCGCAGGCCGGGACCCTCCAGGCGGATATGGCCCTGGGCCACCAGGCGCCCGTCGGCGATGTGGTATTCGATGCGGTCCGCCAGCAGCAGCAGGCCCTCGGCCTGGATGGCGCCCTGTTCCAGGATCCACAGGTCGCCCTGCTCGCTGACGCGGTCTCCTCGCCAGTCGAAAGGCACCCGGGACAGGCCCGGGCCCGCCTCCACCCGGAAGGGGCGGAGCGGCAGCAGTTCCACCGGGGTGGGTGCCTCCAGGGGCGCGGGCAGCGGAATCTCGGGCATCCCCTGGGCCGCCAGCAGGACTGGCAGGGCACCCAGCATCAGGCCTCGGGTCCTCCCGGGAAGCGCCATGGCGCGGTCAGTGCTGGTGCGGCAGCAGCCGCGCGCTGAGGAGGAAGATCCCCACCCCGCTCAGGAGGGCCACCGTGCTGCGCAGGCCCGAGACCTTCTGCACTTCCGGCAGCAGGTCCGAGCTGGCCACGTAGAGCGCCAGCCCCGCCGTGAGCCCCAGGATCGGCCCCGTCGGGAGGTTCAGCATGGACTGCCCGGCGGAACCCACCAGGGCTGCCAGGGCCAGCGTGCCCGCAGCCATGAGCGCGCCCCGGTTGCCGAAGCCCCGCACCAGGAAGATGGAGGCGATGGTGCCCCCTTCGGGAATGCGGTGGAACAGGATGCCCAGCACCACCAGGGGCCCCAGGTTGCTGTGCGTGGAGAGCGCCGCCGCGATGGCGACGCCATCCATGAGGCTGTGCAGGGACAGGCCCACGAGGGCGAGCACGCCGCTGAGGGGCGATCCATCCTTGTGGGTTTCCTCACCGTAGTGGAAGTGGAGCGTGATGCCGTGCTCCATGACGTGGACCAGCAGGTAGCCCGCGAGGATCCACAGGGCGTTGTGCTCGCCGCCGCGGCTGTCCTCCAGGCACTCCGGGATGATGCGCACCACGGTGACGGACAGCAGGTAGCCCGCCGCCACCCCCGAAAGCAGGCGCATGAACTGGGCGCGTCCCTGGAGGAAGCGCACCACCCCCCAGCCACCCAGGAGGGTGGCCAGGGATGCGAGCGGGGCCAGCCAGTAGAGGGACACGGCCGGCTACTCTGCCTTCGCCTTCTTGGCGCGGGTGGCCTTGGGCTTGGGCGTCTCCTCGGCGGGCTTCTCGGCCAC
>JAMPXL010000069.1 GCA_023701165.1 Geothrix sp.
CGCGCCGAAGAAGGCCGCTGCCAAGAAGGCCGCGCCGAAGAAGGCCGCCGCCAAGAAGCCGGCCGCGAAGAAGGTCGTGAAGAAGGCCGTGAAGAAGGCCGCGCCGAAGAAGGCCGCCGCCAAGAAGCCGGCCGCCAAGAAGGTCGTGAAGAAGGCCGCGCCGAAGAAGGTCGCCGCCAAGAAGCCGGCCGCCAAGAAGGTCGTGAAGAAGGCCGCGCCGAAGAAGGCCGCCAAGAAGTAGGCGGATTCCGCGGAACCGCCCCGCACAACCTGGCTAACATCAGAGAGGCGCGCTGGCGCGCCTCTCTGAGCCGGGTGTCTCCATGAACATCATCGACCGCGTCTCCGCCCTTGAAGTGCTCGACAGCCGGGGGAATCCCACGGTGCTGGCGCGGGTGCAACTCTCCGACGGGACGGTCGGCCAGGCCATCGTTCCTTCGGGCGCCTCCACGGGGAGCCGCGAGGCCCTGGAACGGCGGGACGGCGACAAGAAGCGCTACCTGGGCAAGGGTGTGCTCGGGGCCATCGACGCGATCAACGTCGAGCTGGCCGAGGCCCTCCAGGGGATGGATCCCTTCCAGCAGGCTGAGCTTGACGAGCTCATGTGCGACCTGGACGGGACCGAGAACAAGGGGCGCCTGGGCGCGAACGCCATCCTGGGCGTGTCCATGGCCCTGGCAGATGCCGCAGCCCGATCCACCCGCATGCCCCTGTACCGCTATCTGGGCGGCGCCTCCGCCCGGCTGCTGCCTGTGCCGATGATGAACATCCTCAATGGGGGCGCCCACGCCGACAACAACGTGGACATCCAGGAGTTCATGGTGCTGCCCGTGGGGGCGCCCAGCTTCCGGGAGGCCGTCCGGTGGGGGGCCGAGGTCTACCACGCCCTGAAGGGCGTCCTGAAGGCCCGCAAGCTGGCCACCGGTGTGGGGGACGAAGGCGGTTTCGCCCCCAACCTGGGCTCCAACGAGGAAGCCCTCGAGCTGATCGGGGAAGCGGTCAAGAAGGCGGGCTACAAGCTCGGAAAAGACATCTTCCTGGGCCTGGATTGCGCGGCCAGCGAGTTCCACACCGGCAAGACCTACGCCCTGGACGGCGCCCATAAGACCCCCGCTCAGCTGGTGCAGTACTACGAGGGCCTGGTCTCCCGGCACCCGGTCATCTCCATCGAGGATGGCTTCGCCGAGGGCGACTGGAAGGGCTGGAAGGCCCAGACGGTGGCCATGGGCGCGAAGACCCAGCTGGTGGGCGACGACCTCTTCGTGACCAACCCGGCCATCCTGGCCAAGGGCATCCAGGAGGGCGTGGCCAACGCCATCCTCATCAAGCTGAACCAGATCGGCACCGTCACCGAGACCCTCCGGGCCGTGGACATGGCCCACAAGGCCGGCTACCGGTCCGTCATCAGCCACCGCAGCGGCGAGACCGAGGACAGCTTCATCGCGGACTTGGCCGTGGCCACAGGCGCCGGGCAGATCAAGACGGGTGCCCCCTGCCGCACGGACCGGGTGGCCAAGTACAACCGCCTGCTCCAGATCGAGTGGGAGCTGGGGGCAGCCGCCCGCTACGCTGGCCGGGAGGCTTTCGGAACCCGCATCGGCTAGGAGGATTCCTCCATGAACGCCAACTGGCTTCTGAAGTCATCCACCCTTTGGGGGGCGCTGGGCCTCTCCGGCTTCTTGTCTCTCATGGCCATGCTCTTCTCGGAGGGTGGGCTGCCCGAGCTGCGGAAGCGCGAAGCCGAGTTGGCCACGGCCCGGACGCGGCTGCTGGAGCTGAACCGCCGCAACCGGGAGCTGCTGGAGGAGGTCCAGCGCCTGGCGGCAAAGGACCCCGAGCTGATGGAAGCCCTGGCTCGCCGCCAGGGTTATGCGCGCCCCGGCGAGACCGTCTATACCTTCGGCAGCCGCGAGAAGTAGGTTGGAACTCCACCTCGCATCCGCCGCCGGCAATGTGTTCGGCTACCTCTGGGTGGAGGAGCTTAATAACTGCCTTGGCTCGGATTACGCAAAAGTCCTCTGCCCTCGGGGGAGGGCCTTCGGTTTAGATGGCCTTTTTTTGATGCAAAGCCCCGGAAAGGGCCCCTGGATCCTGGAACACTGGGATACAGACGGATCCAAGTCTTTTTGTTCCAACGGTAGTAGGGCGGCACTGGCCGTTCCGGGCGCCCCGGAGGGGGCCCTGGTCGAGGTGATCTCCAGTGGCGAACGGATTCTGCTCCGCCGTGATGACCGCGGTGTGGGCATCCGAATGCCCGAAGGGGACGCCTTCGGATTGCGGCCCGTGCCCTTGGCCACCGAGCTCCCTGCCGGGTTCGGATGGATCGGCAACCCTCAACTGGCGCTGCGCGTGCCTTCGGTGGCGGCGGTGGACCTGCCCGTCCTCGCGCCGCCGCTCCGCCATCACCCGGCGGTCCCCGGCGGCACGAACGTGAGCGTGGTCGAGGTGATCGCGCCCGGGGAGGCGAAGATCCGCTCCTGGGAGCGCGGGGTCGAGGGCGAGACCCTCTGCTGCGGGACCGGATGTGCCGTGGCCGCGGCCTGGCTGGCCCGGACTGAAGGCCTTTCAGCCTGGCGTTTCCATACCGCCGGTGGCGAGGACGTTTCGGTGGAATTGACCCTGGATGCCGGTGGTGCCTGGCGCGACTTGTGGCTTTCCGGCCCGGTGCGCCGGCTGGGCCGGGTGCATCCGGATCCCTCGCTCTGGGCTTGAACAACAGGGCTGCTTCGCCGTGGAACCCGACCTGCTAGACTGTCGTGTTCCACACCCGAGGGGATGCCAAGATGCGTGGTTTGACCAGCGCCTGCGCGATGATGAGGGCCGCCTGATGCGCGCCCGGGTGGTGGCCTTGGCGAACCAGAAGGGCGGGGTGGGGAAGACCACCACGGCCATCAACCTGGCCGCCTCCCTCGCCATGATGGAAAAGATGGTGCTGCTCCTGGATTTCGATCCCCAGGGCCACAGCACCACGGGCTTGGGCTTCCCCAAGCCGGATCATCGCGCTGGAGCCTACGCCCTGATGAAGGGCGCGCCCGCCGAGGCCCTGGTGCTCAGCACCGAAGTGCCCATGATGCAGGTGATCCCCGCGGGCAAGGACTTGGCGCAGATGGAGTTCGAACTCTTCGAGCTGCCGCAGCTCCAGGTGCTGAAGCAGGCCCTGGCGCCGCTCATGGACCGCTACGACTACATCCTCATCGATCCGCCCCCGAGCCTCGGGATGATCACCCTGAACGCCCTCACGGCCGCGGACGAGGTCATCGTCCCCATGCCCTGCGAGTTCTTCGCGCTCGACGGCCTCGCGGAACTGACCGAGACCCTGCGCCGCATCCAGAGCAGTTCGAACCCCCGCCTCCAGCTGGGGGGGATCCTGCTGACCATGGCCGAGGAGCGCACCAACCTGGGTGCCGCCGTCGCCAGCGAAGTGCGGCACGCCTTCCCCGGGAAGGTGTTCCAGACCGTGATCCCCCGGAACATCCGGCTCGCCGAGGCGCCCAGCCATGGCAAGCCCGTGGCCTTCTATGACCTGCGCTCCAAGGGCGCCCAGGCCTACCTGAACCTCGCGAAGGAGTGGCTGGGTCTGGAGCTGCCCGGAAATCTGGAGATGACCGCGAGGAGGGAAGCTTGATGACTCAGTTGAAGCGGCCGGCCCTGGGCCGGGGCCTGACCTCGCTCATGAGCCAGATGTCGCCGGAGGATGCCTCGCAGCGGGAACTCCCCCTGGGCAGCCTGGTGCCCAACCGGGCCCAGCCGCGCACGCACTTCGACGAGGCGGCCCTGGCGGAGCTGGCGGAAAGCCTGAAGCTGCACGGGATGGTCCAACCCATCGTGGTCCGCAAGGTCGGCGAGCAGTTCGAGATCATCGCCGGCGAGCGCCGCTGGCGCGCGGCCCGCAAGGCGGGCATCGCCATGGTTCCCGTGGTGGTCAAGGAGGTGCCGGACGACCGCCTCCTGGAGTTCGCCCTGGTGGAGAACATCCAGCGGCAGGAGCTGAACCCCATCGAGGAGGCCACGGCCTACTGGCAGCTGGGCGAGCACCTGCGGCTCACCCAGGAGCAGGTGGCGGACCGCGTGGGCAAGTCCCGGCCCCAGGTGGCCAACACCCTGCGCCTGCTCCGGCTTCCCGCCGAGCTGAAAGCCGATGTCGCCCACGGGCGCCTCAGCACCGGGCACGCCAAGGTGCTGCTGGGAGTGCCGGATCCCCGGCTCCAGGAGCAGCTGGCCCACGAAGTGGTCGCCCAGCAACTGAGTGTGCGCGCCCTGGAAGCCCGCATCCAGCAGCTGCAGAAACAGACCAAGGTCAAGGGGAAGAAGAAGCATCCCCAGGAGCTGTTCATCAAAGCCGCGGCGGAGGAGTTGACCCAGTCCTGGGGCACCCGCATCGAGATCAAGGCCAAGGGCAAGGCGGGAGCCCTGGTGATGCACTACGGCAGCGAAGCGGAGCTGGATCGGCTCTTCGAGGCCCTCAAGCACGGTCCGGCCAAGGGCCGGTAGGAGTTTTCATGTCCTGGTTCGTGAAGAAGCGTCAGCAGAAGACCGCCGTCGAGGAAAAGACCGTCCGGGTGCCCGAGGGACTCTGGATCAAGTGCGAGGCCTGCAAGGAGCTGATCTACCGCAAGGAGCTGGTCAACACGCACAACGTCTGCCCCAAGTGCGGCTACCACTTCCGCATCGGTGTGGAGGAGCGGCTTGAGAACCTGATGGACGAGGGCTGGACGACGCTCTTCAGCGACCTGAAGAGCGGGGACCCCCTCGGCTTCGTCTCGACCAAGAGCTACAAGGACCAGCTGAAGAAGCTGGAGCAGGCAGGCCAGACCGAGGATGCCGTGGTGGTGGTGGAGGGCACCCTGTCCGGCCAGCCGGTGGTGGCCTCCGTCATGAACTTCGACTTCCTGGCCGCCAGCATGGGCAGCGTGGTCGGCGAGAAGCTGCGCCTGGGGGCCGAACGCGCCCTGGAGAAGCAGTGCGGCTACCTCATCGTCAGCTGCAGCGGCGGCGCCCGCATGCAGGAGGGCACCCTGTCGCTGATGCAGATGGCCAAGGTGAGCGCGGCTCTGGCCAAGCTCGACAAGGCCGGCCTGCCCTACCTGAGCATCCTCACGGATCCCACCACGGGTGGCGTGAGCGCCAGCTACGCCATGCTGGGCGACCTGAACATCGCCGAGCCCAAGGCCCTCATCGGTTTCGCCGGTCCCCGGGTCATCGAGCAGACCATCAAGCAGAGCCTGCCCGAGGGCTTCCAGCGCTCGGAGTTTCTCCAGGCCCACGGCATGGTGGACAAGGTGGTGCCCCGTGACCAGCTCAAGGACTTCATCGCCGCCTGCCTGGCGTGGATGACGCCGTCGCCCCGGGACTGATGCGCGAAGCGCCGGAAGCCATCTTCATCCCGCGCCTCCAGGCGCGCGGCCATCTGGGCATCAAGGTCGGGCTGGACAACATCAAGGCCCTGCTGGAGGGGCTCGGCCGGCCCGACGCAGGCTTTCCCGTGATCCTCATCGCCGGCACCAACGGCAAGGGCAGCACCGGGGCCTTCCTCGCCCACATGCTGAAGGCCGCGGGCTTCGTGGTGGGCTGGACGACCTCGCCCCACCTGGTGGATGCCACCGAGCGCATCTGGGTGGACGGGGAGCCCATCGGCCCGGGCGCTCTGGACCTGCTGCTGGGAGAGGCCTTCGATTCCGAGGCGCGCAACGGCCTGAACGCCACCTACTTCGAGCTGATGATCACGGCTGCGCTGTCGGCGTTCCGCATGACCGGCGTCGAGGTGGCCCTGGTGGAAGTGGGGATGGGCGGGCGGTGGGATGCCACCAACGCCACCGATCCGATCCTCACGGTGCTGACCAACGTCGGCCTGGACCACCAGCAGTACCTGGGCGATACCCGCGAGGCCATCGCCCGGGAAAAGCTCTGCACCGCCCGCGACGGCCGCCCCCTTGTACTGGGGCCTTCGCTCGACCCGGAATGGATCCGTCCCCTGCTGTCGAGCGAGCCGCTGCTGTGCCCTGCGCCGCGCCAGGGCCCCGCGGACATCCGCTGGGACCATTCGCGCCTGGGGGACCGCCGGGTGGGCCTGGCGGGCCTCCACCAGCTGGACAACCTGGCCACGGCCTTCGAGACGGTGCGGCAGCTGCGGGGCCTGGGTTTCCCCATTCCCGAAGAGGAACTCTGGACCGGGGTGGCCGCGACCCGGTGGCCC
>JAMPXL010000070.1 GCA_023701165.1 Geothrix sp.
CTTCGGATTGGAGATGAAGGCCACCTCGACCAGCACGGCCGGCATGGCGGCGCCCCGCAGCACGATGAAGGGGGCCTGCTTGACACCCCGCTCCTTGATGCCCGCCAGATGGTTGAGCTTGCCCTGGATGGCCACGGCCAGCCGCTCGGAATCCTGAAGGAAGGCCTTCTGGGCCAGGTCGTCCAGGATGCTGGCCACCACGCTGTCGGGGTTCTCCGGGGCCGCTCCGGCGCCGGCATTCTCGGTGGCGGCCACCTCGTCGTCATCGCCCCTGCCCAGGCTCAGGAAGAAGACCTCGGATCCCCGGGCCGCCTTGGCCCGGGCGGCGTTCAGGTGGAGGCTGATGAAGAGGTCGGCCCCCTGCGCGTTGGCGGCCCTGGCCCGGTCCCAGAGGGGGATGAAGGTGTCGTCGTCCCGGGTGAGGACGGCCTCGAAGCCCGCCGCCTCCAGCCTTGCCGCCACGGCCTTGCCGATATCCAGCGCGGCCGTCTTCTCCTTCAGTCCGCGGGGGCCCTTGGCGCCGCCATCCTCGCCGCCGTGGCCCGGGTCCACCATGACCTTCAGGCGCGGTGGACCCGCCGCCGCCGCCGCGGGTTTGGGAGTCTGGCCCCAAGCCAGTAGGCTGAAGGTGGCGAGCGCAAGGATGCTCAGGAGTCGATTCATGGCCCAGTCAGTGAAAGGCATGCGGGATTTGTTCGGGGCGGAGCTGCGTTGGTTCCAGCATATCGAGGAAACCGCACGCCGCGTGTTCGGCCGCCATGGCTACGGCGAGATCCGCACCCCCATCCTGGAGGAGCTGGACGTCTTCAAGCGCAGCGTGGGCGAAAGCTCCGACATCGTGAACAAGGAGATGTACCAGTTCACGGACAAGGGCGGCCGCGAGGTCGTGATGCGCCCCGAGAACACCGCGGGCGTGGTGCGGGCGGCCATCCAGCACAAGCTCCTGGCCTCCAGCGACCCCGTGCTGCTCTATTACATCGGCCAGCAGTTCCGCTATGAGCGCATGCAGACCGGCCGGTACCGGCAGTTCTGGCAGATCGGCGCCGAGAGCTTCGGCGTGGCGACGCCCGAGAGCGAAGCCGAAAGCCTGCTCATGCTCCACAGCTTCCTCAAGGAACTGGGCCTCAAGCAGATGGTCTTCTCCATCAACAGCGTGGGCACGCCGGAATCCCGTCCCGCCTTCCATGCGGCCTTCCGGGCCTTCTTCGCCGAGCGAGCGGATGAGTTCTGTGAGGATTGCCACCGGCGCTTGCAATCCAACCCGCTGCGCGTGCTGGATTGCAAGAATGAGAAGTGCCAAGGAGCGCTGGAAGGGCATCCCGTGCTCACCGACCACCTGGACGAGGCCTCCGCGAAGCACCACGCCCGGCTCAAGGCCCTGCTCACAGAGCTGGGCATCCCCTTCGAGGAGAACCCCCGGCTGGTGCGGGGCCTGGACTACTACACCCGCACGGCCTTCGAGCTGCTCAGCTCCGATCTGGGGGCCCAGAGCGCCCTGCTGGGCGGCGGGCGCTACGACGGGCTGGTGAAGCAGCTGGGCGGCCCCGACGTGCCGGCCTTCGGCTGGGCCATCGGCCTGGACCGCCTGGCCATGGTGCTCCAGCAGGTGCGCGGCGAGGCGCCCCATGCCGTCCCGGCCCTGCTCATCCCCCTGGGCGAGCGCGCTGCCGCCGAGGCCCTCAGGCTGGCGCGCAGCCTCTGGGACGCGGGCGTCGCCGTGCAGGTGGAGACCCGCGGCGGTGCGTTGAAGAAGGCCATGGCCAGCGCCAACCGCATGGGCGTCCAGACCGTCCTCATCCTGGGCGACGGCGAGCTGGACAACGGCGCCGTCACCGTCAAGCACATGGCCTCGGGGGAACAGGAATCCTGGCCCCTGGGCGAGGTTGAGGCCCGGCTGGTCAAATCCTGACCATTCAGATAAACTAATGACTTCGTGATCGCAGGCGACCCCCGGTCTCCGCCTCTTTTCAGTCCGAATACCCCACTTTTCGCCCTGACCGGGCCTCCGGAATCCTTCCGCGGGCGGGCCCCTTCAGGAGCGACCATGTCCTTCGATACCCTCGGGCTGCTGCCCGAGCTGCTGCGCGCCGTACGCGAGCAGGGCTACGAAACCCCCACCCCCATCCAGGTCCAGGCGATCCCCCTGGTGCTGGAAGGCCGCGACCTCATGGCCCGGGCCCAGACCGGCACCGGCAAGACCGCAGGCTTCACGCTGCCGCTGCTGCAGCGGCTGGCCCCCCAGGCCAACACCTCGGCCTCGCCCGCGCGCCATCCCATCCGCGCCCTCATCCTCACCCCCACCCGCGAGCTGGCCATGCAGGTGGAGGAGAGCGTCCGCACCTATGGCAAGTACATCCCCCTCCGCTCCACCACCATCTTCGGCGGCGTGAACATCAACCCCCAGACCAAGGCCCTGCGTGCGGGCGCCGAGATCCTGGTGGCCACCCCCGGCCGCCTGCTGGACCACCAGGGCCAGGGCAACCTCAACTTCAGCCAGCTCGAGGTCGTGATCCTCGACGAGGCCGACCGCATGCTCGACATGGGCTTCATCCGGGACATCCAGAAGATCATCGCCCTGCTGCCCGCGAACCGGCAGACCCTGCTCTTCTCCGCCACCTTCACGGACGAGATCAAGCAGCTGGCCTCCAAGTTCCTCAAGAACCCCGCCTCCGTGCAGATCACGCCCCAGAACACCGCCGCCGAGCTGGTCCGCCAAGTCGTCCATCCCGTGGACCGGGAGCGCAAGCGCGCCCTGCTGGCCCACCTGATCACCAGCCGCAAGCTGGAGCAGGTGCTGGTGTTCACCCGCACCAAGCACGGCGCCAACCGGCTGTCCGAGCAGCTGGACAAGGACGGCATCAGCTCCATGGCCATCCACGGCAACAAGAGCCAGCCCCAGCGCATCAAGGCGCTCGAGGACTTCAAGAAGGGCGCCGTCCGCGTCCTGGTGGCCACGGACATCGCCGCGCGCGGCCTGGACATCGACATGCTGCCCCACGTGGTGAACTACGAGCTGCCCCAGGTGCCCGAGGACTACATCCACCGCATCGGCCGCACGGGCCGCGCCGGCGCCGAGGGCGAAGCCCTGTCCCTGGTCTGCGTGGACGAGCACCGGCTGCTCAAGGACATCGAGAAGCTGCTGCGGAAGGAGCTGCCCAAGGACGTGATCCAGGGCTACGCGCCGGATCCCAGCATCCCCGCCGAGCCCATCCAGACCGGGCGCCAGGGCGGTGGGGGGGGACGCAGCCGCGGCCCCGCCCGCGCCGCCCGCCCCGCCTCTGGCCAGGCGCCCCGGGGCGAGCGGGGACGGCATCCGTCCCGGACGAGCCCGCGCGGGAAGTAAGGGGCCTATACCCCTTGACACGAGGGTAAACCCGGCGCAGTCTTGTTGCTTATGCAAGAACTCGCCCCTGAATCCTTGTCTGACGCTGGCCTGGGAACCCTGGCCGCCGCGGTCCGCCGCCTGCTCAAGCAGGTCGTGTGGGCGCGCCTGGCCCCCCATGGCCTCAGCCCCCAGCAGTTATGGGTGATGCTGGTCCTCCTCCAGAAGGGCCCCTCCTCACTCCACCCCCTGGCCCAGCAGGTCTGGATGGACGACCCCACGGCCAGCCGCCTGGTGAAATCCATGGTGGGCCGGGGCTGGCTGACGGCCCGGCCGGACCCCCGCCATGGGCGCCGGATCCTCATCGATCTGTCGCCCGCGGCCCGGCCCCTGGCTGGAGAGCTCCAGGATCTGGCGGCGGACATCCGCGAATCCATGGTGGCCGGGCTGTCCCCCCAGGAGCAGGCCGCGGTGCGGAACGGCCTCCGGGCCATGATCGGCAACCTGGAATCCATGCTCGCGGCCGTTCCCGCCCCGGGCGCCGACGAGGGCGAGGCCGTCGCATCGTGACCCGGGCCAGTGCCCGGGCAGATACCATCCCGATGTCCCGTCCTGGAGGATCCATGCGCGCCCCGACCGCCTTCGCTTCGGCCCTCATCGCCCTGGCCGCTTCCGCGGCCCAGCCCCTCGGCGCCCACGCGCGGCATCAGGCTGCCGCGACTGAACCGGCGAAGGTCCACAAAGTCGAGAAAGTGGCCGAGAACGTCTACTGCATCTTCGGCCAGGGCGGAAACATCGGCCTCATCGTCACCAGCCGGCACGCCATGCTCATCGACGACCAGTTCGAACGGCTGGTGCCGGGGCTTCTGGAGGCCGTCCGCTCCGTCACGGACAAGCCCATCAAGTACCTGATCAACACCCACGCCCACCCCGACCATGTGGGCGGCAACGTGGTGCTGGAGAAGCAGGTCAGCGCCATCATCGCCCACACCAACGTCCGCCAGCGCATGGCGACCGAACAGGCCAAGCTTGAACCGGCGAAGCGCGGCGGCCTGCCGGAGCTGGCCCTGGGGTCCGAGGACGCGAAGGAACAGGCGCGCTTGAACATCCACCTCGACGGCACGGAGGTCCACCTGCTGCACATGGGCCCCGGCCACACCGACGGCGACGTGATCGTGGGCCTCCCCTCCGCGCTGGTGATGCACATGGGCGACCTGTTCTTCCTGGGCATGCTGCCCTACATCGACACCGGATCCGGCGGCAGCTTCGACGGCCTGGTGTCCCAGGTGTCCTCCGTCGCCGCCTGGATCCCCGATGGCGCGCGGATCATCCCCGGCCACGGCCCCGTCTGCGGCAAGAAGGAACTGCTCCGCTACCGCGACTTCCTCCAGGCCGTGCAGGCCCACGCCAAGGCCCGCCCCGGCCGGAACGTTGCGGCCCTGGCCGCCTCCTTCGATCAGGCCGCCTGGCCCGAATGGAAGCCCCGGACCGAGTTCGTCACCTGGGAAACCCTCTTCTCCGCCGCCACGGGCAAGGGCCCGGGCCGCGTCACCCGCCCCTGACGCCGCATTCAACCAAAGGCCCCGCCCCGTATGAACCCTTCCGATACCACCCTCTCCGACTCCCCTTCCGGCCGGCCGGTCCTCCTGCAGGGATGGCGCCCCTGGGTCATCGCCGGCGCCGCCCTGCTGGGGCTGTTCTTCTGGTTCCGCGGCGGGAAGAAGGCGGCCGCCCCCAGCGCCGCCGGCCGTCCGGTGCCCGTGGCCGTGGCCGTGGCGCGGAAGGGCGACATGGCGGTCCAGCTCTCGGGGCTGGGCACCGTCGCGGCCCTGAACAGCGTCACCGTGAAGAGCCGCGTGGACGGCCAGCTGGTGCGCGTGGCCTTCACCGAGGGCCAGATGGTGCGCCAGGGCGACCTGCTGGCGGAGATCGACCCCCGCCCCTTCCAGGTCCAGCTCATGCAGGCCGAAGGCCAGTTCGCCAAGGACCAGGCCGCCCACCAGAACGCCCTGGCGGACCTGCGGCGCGTGCAGTCCCTCGTGCAGCAGGGCATCGTGTCCCGCCAGCAGCTGGACACCCAGACCGCCGCCGTGGCCCAGTTCGAGGCCGCCCTGAAGGCCGACCAGGCCCAGGTGGAAAGCGCCAAGCTGAACCTCACCTACAGCCGCATCACCGCGCCCATTTCGGGCCGGGTGGGCCTGCGCCAGGTGGACGCGGGCAATATGGTTCGCGCCAGCGACGCCAGCGGCTTGGCCACCATCGCGCCGGTCCAGCCCATCAACGTGGTCTTCGCCGTGCCCGCGGACCACATCCAGAAGGTCATGGGCCAGAACGCCAAGGCCGGGAAGCTGCCGGTGGAGGCCTGGGACCGCGACCTCAGGACCCGCATCGCCGCCGGCGCCCTGGCGGCCATCGACAACCAGGTGGATCCGGCCACCGGCACCGTGCGCCTGAAGGCGCTCTTCGCCAACGAGGACCGGGCCCTCTTCCCCAACCAGTTCGTGAACGCCCGGCTGCTGGTGGACACCCTCCGGGGCGTCGTGATCATCCCCACGGCCGCCGTCCAGCGGAGCCCCCAGGGCGCCTTCGTCTACATCGTCACCGCCGACAGCACCGTAGAACTCCGCCCCATCGAGACCCAGGGCACCGACGGCGATGACACCGCCGTGGGCAAGGGCCTGTCCGGCGGCGAGACCGTCGTCACCGATGGCCTCGAGAAGCTCCGCCCCGGAAGCAAGGTCGCGCTGCCCAAACCCGCCGGCTCGAAGGGGTAGTTTGTGAATCCCTCCAGGCCGTTCATCCTCCGGCCCATCGCCACCTCCCTGC
>JAMPXL010000071.1 GCA_023701165.1 Geothrix sp.
CCTGCCTGCGGGACCTGACCCCCGGGCGCATCTGCGCCGAGCTGGACCCGCTGCTGCGCTGATGTGATGCCGCGGGCGGAATCAGGCGTAGGGCTGGTAGGACTTCTCTTCCACCAGGCTGGAGCCCAGGAGGAGGTTGATCTCGCGCTTGGCCTCGGCCCGGGCGTCGTTCCGGAAATAGACCGACCGGGCCAGCTCCACGAAGACCGGCCCGAAATCCTTGGCCCGCTCGCAGTCCCGGATCCGGTCCTCGATCACCCAGAGTTCTTCGTTGATGCCCTTGAGCCGGGCCTCCACCTCGCCCAGCCCCGAGCTGAGGCCGTGGGCCTGGTTCCGCACGGGGGTCAGGGCGTCCAGTTCCGCCCGGACGTTCTTCAGCTTGGCCGGGTCCTGGATGCGTTCGGACTTGATCGCCAGGATGGTGTACTTGTCGATCAATTCGCCCCAGCTCACTTCGGTCATCACGGACATGGCGCTTTCTCCCGTCCATCAGGATAGCGGGAGCGGGCACATCGGGCGCCACGACAAGAACCCGCTTTCCCGGATAGAATTTCGGTCCTTACCTTTTCCGCCGAGGCCCCATGACCCCTGTCCGGTATGCCCTCCCCCTGCTGGTGAGCCTGGCCCTGCAGGCCCAGGCGCCCGCCATCACCTTCGACAAGACCCACCACGCCTTCGGCCGCATCACGCCGGACCGTAAGGTCGCCGCCAAGTACCGCGTCACCAACACCGGCAACGCCATCCTGAGCATCACCCAGGTGCGGCCCAGCTGCGGCTGCACGGCCACCGTCATCGGCAAGTGGTCCATCGCCCCCGGGGAAAGCACGGATCTGGAAGCCACCTTCGACCCCAAGGGGCTCAAGGGCGCCGTCCGCAAATCCATCGAAGTGGTTTCCAACGACCCGAAGGCCATGGCCACGAGCCTGACCCTGGAAGCGGAGGTGGTGCAGGAGATCATGCCCTCCGTGGAGTCCATCTACTTCCACATGGCGCCCAAGTCCGCCACCACCCGGAGCACCCTCCGCTACGCCAGCGGCAACGGCGAGCCGGTGCAGATCGTGGACGTGAAGGCCCCCGGCGCCCCCTTCCTCGCCTTCGCCTACCGCCAGGAGGGCAAGGACCTGCTGCTGGAGGTGGCCTTCGACGGCCGGAAAGTGCCCGCGGGGCGGTTCCGCGGCGTGGAGCAGGCCACGGTCCGCTTCACCAACCCCCGCATGAACCAGCTGCCCCTGAACATCCAGTGGGAGCTGAAACCCGCGATCCAGACCACGCCCCAGGAACTGGTCTTCCAGGACGCCCCCGGGAAGGAGCTGCGCCAGAAGCTCGTCCTCAAGCAGGCCGATGGCCGCGCCTTCCGCATCACCGGGACCCGCTGCTCCATGAACGGCGTCCGCGTGGAGGGCCTGGGCCAGAAGGCCGCCTCGCAGGACCTCACCGTGGTGCTCCCCGCCTCTGTGAAGGCCGGCCGGTACAGCGAGATCCTGTCCCTGAACACCGACGATCCCGATCAGCCGGAATTGACGATCCGCCTGGCCGTTATCTTGAAGTAAGCACAAACCGTCAAATCCCTTTCGAATGATCCTGCGCCCGTCCCCGGGCGGGATAGCCTGGAGGGATGCCGGAATCCCGCAGGTCCCACCTCTTCGCCGTGCTCTCCCTCACCGCCATCGCGGCCGTGTGGGGCGGCGGATTCCCCGCCACCAAGTACTGCCTGCAGGCGGGGCTGTCCGTGGGGGCCCTGCTCACCATCCGGTTCGCCATCGGCGCGGCGGGCCTGGGTCTGCTGATGCTGCTGCTCCGGGTGCCCATCCGCCGGCGGGACGCCCTGGACGGCCTGTGGCTGGGACTGGTGCTGGCCACCCTCTTCTGGCTCCAGACCGACGGGCTCCGCTTCACCACCACCTCGAAGTCCGGCTTCATCACCGGGCTGTACGTGATCTTCACGCCCATGGTGGCCCTGCTGGCGGGGGACAGGCTGCGCCTCTCCCACGGCCTGGGCGCCCTGGTGGCCCTGCTGGGACTGGCCCTGCTGGTCCGCGAGCCCGGCGCGGCGCTGGGCGGCTGGAACCGTGGCGATTCCGAGACCTTCCTGGCCGCGGTGCTCTGCGGGTTCCACATCGTCATGACCGCCCACTTCTCCCGCCGGTCCTCCGGCTGGGTGTTGGCCTTCATGCAGGTGGCCGTCACGGGGCTCATCTCCCTGGCCATCACCCTCGCCCTGCCCGCGCCGCACGGCTTCCAGGGCGCCGGCGCCGCCCTCTCCCGCGGCGGCACCTGGATCTCCCTGGGCTTCATGGGCCTCCTGGCCACCACCCTGGCCTTCTATGTGCAGAGCACCATGCAGGCCCGCCTGGGTGCCACCGAAAGCGCCGTCATCTTCAGCACCGAGCCCGTGTGGACGGCGGCCATCGCCATCAGCGGCTTTGTCCCGGGGATCCGCGAGCACCTGTCACCCGCCCAGCTCTCTGGCGGTCTCCTGATCCTGGCGGCCACCATCGTGGCGGAACTGGGGCCGAGGCTGCTCCGGAGGCTCCAGCGCCCGGAACCGGAAGAGGCCATCGGATAGCCGGTATCCTGGACGGAGAGGAGTCGGGCATGTTCATCGTCACAGGCGGCGCGGGATTCGTGGGCAGCAATCTGGTGCGGGAGCTGAACCGCCGGGGGCACTCGGACATCCTGGTGGTGGACAACCTGGCGCGGGCGGAGAAGGCCCGGAACCTGGCGGACCTCACCCTCTCGGACTACATGGACAAGCGCGAGTTCCGGGCGCGGCTCGACGCGGGGACACTGGACCTGCGGCCCGAGGCCGTGTTCCACAACGGGGCCTGCTCCGACACCATGGTATCCGACGGCCGCTACATGATGGAGAACAACTTCGGCGATTCGAAGGCCCTGCTCCACTGGTGCCTGGCCCGCAAGGCGCCCCTGGTCTACGCCAGCAGCGCCGCCACCTACGGGGCCAGTGCGGACTTCGAGCCCGTGCCCCGCAACGAGGGACCGCTCAACGTGTACGGCTACTCCAAGCTGGCCTTCGACCAGCATGTGCGGAGCCTGATGCCCGCCATCCAGAGCCCCGTGGTCGGCCTGCGCTACTTCAACGTCTTCGGGCCGCGGGAGCACCACAAGGGCCGCATGATGTCCGTGCTGCACCAGCTGCTGCGCCAGCTGAAGGAGGGTGGCGCCTGCCGCCTCTTCCAGGGCACGGACGGCTACGGCGACGGCGAACAGCAGCGGGATTTCATCTTCGTGGGCGACATCGTGGCCATCAACCTCCATTTCGGCGGCGCGGGCATGGTGAAGGGCATCGTCAATGCCGGCACCGGGAAGGCCCGCAGCTTCAACGACATCGCCCGGACCCTCATCGCCCATCTGGGCCAGGGACGCATCGACTACATCCCCTTCCCCGACGAGCTGCGCGGCAAGTACCAGAGCTTCACCCAGGCGGATGTGCGCAGCCTCCGCGCGGCGGGCTACACCGCCCCGTTCACCGAACTGGAAGCGGGCATCGCCGCGACGCTGGCGGAGATCTAGGTTCGTCCTGGATCCTCGAAAAAGCGGGAACACAGAAGACGCAGAGAGCCGCAGAAGGCGCAGAGAAAAACCATGGCCTGCATTTCTCTGTGTCCTCTGTGGGAACTCCGTGTCCTCTGTGTTCCTGCTTTCATTTCCAGGACGAACCTTCAGGCTTTCCGGTCCAGGATCACCAGGGTGACATCATCCCCGAAGGGCACGGGGGCGTTGAAGGCGCGGGTCTGCGCGATGACAGCGTCGGCCGCCTCCTCGGCTCCGGCGGGAAGCTCCGCGCAGATGCGCCGCAGTCCGGATTCTTCGAGCATGGCCCGGTCCTCGCGCTCCACCTCCACCAGGCCGTCCGTGTAGAGCACCAGGCGATCCTCGGGGAGGAGTTCCGCATCGTGCTCCACGAAGGGGAGCTGAGCATCCAGGCCCAGCATGAAGCCCTTGCCCCGCAGGACTTCGGAGCGCTGGAGGCCACCCCGGGCGCCGCGCACGATGCGGAGCGGCGCGCAGTGGCCCGCCACCACATAGCGGATGCGATCCGCCGCGGGGTCGAGGCGGCCCAGCCAGGCCGTGGCGAACTGCTCGGCCAGGGTGGAGCGGCAGAGGTCCTCGTTCATCCCCTGGGCCCAGGCCAGCGGCTCGCCGCCCAGCCGCACCTGGTTCTCGAAGGAGGTCTTCACCATGGCCGAGATGAGCGCGGCGGTGACGCCGTGGCCGCTCACGTCCGCGATCATCATGGCCGTGCAGCCGTCCGGCAGGGGCAGGACGGCGTAGATGTCCCCGCCGATGCCCGCGGCCGGCAGGTAGCGGTGGGTGTAATGCACCCCCGGGGCCTCGCCCGGCAGCTTCGGAAGCAGGCCCATCTGCAGGGCCGCGGCCAGGTCCATCTCCTCCCGCACGCGCTCCTGGAAGGCGGTCAGCTCCTTGTTCTGGCGTTTGATCTCCTTTTGCATGGCGATGAGGCGGAACGTGGAGTCCACCTTGGCCAGCACCTCCTGGGCGTGGAAGGGCTTGGAAATCATGTCGTCGGCGCCCAGCGACAGGCCGCCGATGCGCGAAGCCGTGCCATCCAGGGCCGACAGGATGATGAAGTAGATGTCCTGCGTCGCCGGGTCGCTCTTGACCCGCTTGCACAGCTCGTCGCCCGGCATCTCCGGCATGCGCAGGTCCGAGATGATGAGGTCGGGCTTCAGGCGGCCCATTTCCACCAGGGCGTCCACGCCATGGCCTGCGGTGAGGACCTGGTAGCCCGCCCGCTTGAGGTAGAAACTGAGGATGTCCCGGATGGGCGCTTCATCGTCCACCACCAGGACCACGCCTTTGGCCATTGGGTTATCAGGCGCCGCGGAGCGCGTCCTGCTCGGTGGCGAAGATGGAGAAGTAGTTGGTGAGGTTCGTCTGGTCGAAGGTCTTCTTCACCGGCGCGGGAAGGCAGGAGAGGTGCAGCTTCCCGCCGGACTTGTCGACGCTGTTCCGGGCGGCCACAAGCAGGCCCAGGCCCGAGGAATCGATGAAGCTCACCCCTTCCAGGTTGATCACCAGGAGCTTCGGCTGCGCGGTGGCCACCGTTTCCCGGATCACGTCCCGCAGCTGGGCGGTCACCTCGAAATTGACCTTGCCCTGGATCGACACCACAGAGGCGGTGCCCTCTTGGCGGGTCTGGATGTTCAGCATGGTTCCTCCTGGAGAATTCCCTGAAGCACTCTTCGACGGGCAGCATCGCGCTGGCGCTGCTTGTATTCCGAATGGGATGCAGGACCTGATCGTGAGCTTTGAAACCCTGATTGTTCCATTACTTGGACTTCATGTGCGAAGAAGAAAGTAAACTCCTCCTGTTCCTGGATCAACTCTGGAATGCGGGCCTGCTCCGCGAGGTCCGCCAGGCCCAGTCCCTGAAGGCGTTCCTGGAGGCTTTCCAGGGCGCCGGCTGCCGGGCCCGGCAGCCGGATCAGGGTGCGGGCCGTGAATTGGATCGCAGAGTAATCCTTGCTGGAGAAGGGGTTCTGCTCGAGCGTGCCGGGCTTGAGGGCCAGGGTGTGGCTGAGGGCCCGCCGCTCCTCGGCACTGAGGTCGTAGATCTGGAACAGGGGCGGCATGGCTTCCGTCCAGGCTGCCAGGGCCTCCAGGTCGATCATCAGGTTCCGGCTGCGGCTGGGCTTGATGTGGGTGGGCATCAGCACGTGATGATCCAGCAGGAAGCGGATGACCATGAGCACGCCCAGCTGGTCCTCGGCCACCAGGCGGATGCCGATCTGGTCATAGATGGTCTCGGCCACGTTCTCGGGCTTGTGCAGCATCTTCAGGAGCATGGACACGCGGTCCTTGTTCTCCTTGCGCTCCACCGTCACCAGCGGCACCTCGTAGGCGCCCCGGAGCAGCCAGCGGTCCCCCTCCTGGACCAGGTACTGGTCGTAGCGGCTGAACACCTGGCGCTGGATCTCCGGCAGGAAGCGCAGGTTCACGTTGTGGTCCACGTGGAAGAGGGTGTGCATCACGCGGAGGATGGCGCAGGACCAGCGCCCATCCAGGGTCCGGGGGCGCTCGGAGGCCCAGACCAGCAGGTCCAGGGGATCCTCCACGTGCCGGAGCTCGTTGGGCACGTGGAGC
>JAMPXL010000072.1 GCA_023701165.1 Geothrix sp.
GCGGGGCAGATCACGACCTGGAGGCCCAGGTTGATGCTGTTCTGAAGGAAGATGCGCGAGATGCTCTTGGCCACGATGGCCACCTCGTGGCCCTTCAGCGTGGAGCAGGCCTGCTCGCGGCTGGAGCCGCAGCCGAAGTTCTCGCCGCCCACGATGATCGATCCCGCCGGAAAGGCCTTGGCCTTCAGCTGGGCGTTGAACTCCGTGCGGTCGAAGAAGGCGAACTGGGGGGTTTCCATGGGCAGCACCGTGGCCATGAAGCGGCCGGGGTAGATGTCGTCGGTGCTGATGTCGTTCTCGAGCTTGATGATGACCTTCGCCATGGTTCAGCCCTTTCTCGGATCGGTGATGACGCCGGTGATGGCGGAGGCCGCGGCCACCACGGGGCTGCAGAGGTAGACCTCGCCCGTGGGATTGCCCATGCGGCCCTTGAAGTTGCGGTTTGTGGTGCTCAGGGCCACCTCGTGGTCGCCCAGGGCGCCTTCGTGAACGCCGAGGCAGGGGCCGCACCCGGAGTTCATCACCACGGCGCCGGCCTTCATGAAGTCGTGGATGTAGCCCATGTCCAGGGCCTTCGCGAAGATCTTGCTGGAGGCGGGGAACACCAGCATGCGTGTGCCCTCCGCCACCTTCTTGCCGCGCAGGATGGCGGCGGCGTCCGCCAGGTCGTCCAGGCGGCCGTTGGTGCAGCTGCCGATGACGATCTGCTGGACCTTGGTGCCCACCACATGGTCGATGGACTTCACGTTGTCCACCATGTGGGGGCAGGCGATCTGGGGATCGAGGGAGGAGACGTCGATCTCCACGGTCTGGCAGTACGCTGCATCCGCATCCGGCGTGACGCAGGGAATGGCCTCGACGACACCCGCCTCCTCGCGGAGGTACCGCACGGTCTCCTCGTCGCCGGGGACAATGCCCGAGGTGGCGCCCGCTTCCACGCTCATATTGCAGATGGCGATGCGGCCGCTGGTGCTCATCCTGCGGATGGTCTCGCCGTGGAACTCCAGCACCTTGAAGTTGGCCCCCTGGGCCGTGAGCTTGCCGATGAGGTGCAGGATCAGGTCCTTGGGACCCACCATGGGCGGGAACTCGCCCGTCACGATGACCTTGATGGTGGCCGGGACCTCGATGTTCACCGCGATGCCCAGGCTCCAGGCCGAGGCCATCTCCGTGGCGCCCACGCCGAAGCTGAAGGCGCCCAGGGCCCCGTGGCTGGTGGTGTGGGAATCCGTGCCCAGCACCACGAAGCCCGGCCGCACATAGCCGTATTCCGGCAGGATCTGATGGCAGATGCCGCCCACGTCGCCCCGCACATCATGGAACTTGGTGATGCCGTTGGCCGCCACGAAACCGCGGATCTTCTTGTGGTTGGTGGCGGTCTTGGGCGATTCCGCCGGCACGCGGTGGTCGAAGATGATGGCGATGCGGGAGGGATCCCACACCTTGGGCTCGAGCCCCGTGCCCTGGAACACCTCCTGGAACTGGTTGATCACCAGGGCCGCGTTCTCGTGGGACATGGCGAGGTCCACCTTGGGCTCGACCACATCCCCGACCTTCACGGATGGCAGGCCCGCCGCGCGGGCCAGGATCTTTTCAACGACGGTCATACCCATAAATGCCTCCTCAGATCACACCCTTGGTTTTCAGTTCAGCCAGCTCGGATCCGCCCAGGCCCAGGAGCCCGTAGACCTCCGCATTGTGCTCGCCCAGGCCGGGCGGCGGCGCGTCCACGCTCCCCGGCGTTTTTTCGAAGAGCGCGGTCATGCCGAAGACTTCGATGGGCCCGACGCCTGCGACCTCCACCTTGCGCAGCACCTCGCGGTGCTGGATCTGCGGCTGCCGCAGGGCGGCTTCCAGATCCAGAATCTCACCGCTGGGAACATCCTTGGCATTCAGCACTTCTACCCAGAAGCCGGTAGGTTTCAGGGCCAGCTTGGCCTCCAGAAGCGGAGTGAGAACCTTCCGGTTCTTCTTGCGGGTGTCCCGCTCCTGGAAGCGGGGATCGGCCTTCAGTTCCGGAACCTCCAGCACCTCGCAGACCGCCTCCCACTGCTCCTGCTTGTTGGCCGCGATGTTGATGTGGCCGTCCTGGGTGCGGAAGGTGCCGCTGGGCGCCGCCGTGAAGTTGTCATTGCCCATGAGCACCGGCTGCTCACCGCCGATGAGCAGGTTGGCCGCCACCCAGCCCATGAGGGGCATGATGCTGTCCAGCAGGGCCACGTCGATGGACTGCCCCTGCCCCGTGCGCTCCCGGTGGAAGAGGGCCCCCATCACCGCGAAGGCCGCGTTCAGGCCGCCCACCGTGTCGCAGACGGGAAAGCCCGTGCGCAGGGGGCTCAGGCGCTCGTCGCCATTCACGGCCATCTCGCCGGACAGCCCCTGGATGATCTGGTCGTAGGCGGGCTTCAGGGCGTCCGGCCCTGTCTGGCCGAAACCGGAGATGGCGCAGTAGATGAGGCGGGGATTCAGCTCCGCCAGGGCCTTGTAGCCGAGGCCCAGCCGGTCCATGACACCCGGACGGAAGTTCTCCACCACCACGTCCGCGTCCTTCACCAGCTTCCGGAACAGCTCCTTGCCTTCTGTCGACTTGGTGTTCAGCGTGATGGATTTCTTGTTGCAGTTCTGAGCCAGGAAGCTGGTGCCCATGAGCTTCTTGTTCAGCTCCGGCACGATGCCCAGCTTGCGGGCCAGGTCCCCGTCCTTGGGGTTCTCCACCTTGATGACCTCAGCGCCGAGGAGCGCCAGGTGCAGCGTGGTAAAAGGGCCCGACAGGACATTGGTCAGGTCCAGGACCTTGATGCCTTCGAGGATCTTTCGGGTCATATAAAGCCTTTCACCACCAAGACACCAAGGCACCAAGAAAGACAGCAAGAAGGCCATGCCCGGCATTCCTTGGTGTCTTGGTGCCTTGGTGGTTCATCAGTTGCTCTTTCCAATTGGGCCGGTCTTATACACGCAGCCGGGAAGTTCACGACCGAAGTGCCGGGCCACGTCCTTGGAGACGCCGATGAGGGCCGCCAGGTCGATGTCCGTGCCCTGCCCGGTCCGCTGCAGGCCATGCACCAGGTCCTCCGTGGCCACGTTGCCCGCCGCCACCTTGGTGAAGGGACAGCCCCCGAGGCCGCCGAAGCTGGTCTCGATGGCCTTGGCGCCCGCTTCCATGGCCGCATAGACACTGGCCATGCCCAGACCGTAGGTGTTGTGGATGTGGGCCGTGATCTCGACGGCGGGATCGAGTTCCAGCACCTTCTCCACGTAGCGCCGGACCTGCGTGGGGTGGGCGTGGCCCGCCGTGTCCGCGAGGCTGATGGAGGTCAGCCCGGCTCCCAGGTAGGCCGCCACGATGGCCAGTACGCGGCTTTCGCCGATGGCACCCTCGAAGCCGCAGCCGAAGGCGCTCTGCACGCTCACCTGCACCTTGCGGCCGGCCTGCTTGCCTTCGAGGGCCGTGGCGATGATGCGCCGCTGGGCCTCCTCGGTGCCCATGCCCGTGTTCTTGCGGCTGTGGGTGTCCGAGGCCGACACGCCCATGCAGATGAGCGGAACACCCACCTCCAGGGCCCGCTCCAGCCCCTTTTCGTTGAGCACCAGGCCCGACAGCAGGGCGCGGTGGGATTCCTTCGCCAGGATGCGGAACAGGTCGTCCGTGTCCGCCATCTGGGGCACCTTGTCGCCCCGCACGAAGGAACCCACCTGCACGATGTCCACGCCCGAATCCGCCACGCGGCGGATCCAGTCGAGCTTCAGCTCCGTGGGCACCACCATGGATTCGACCTGGAGGCCGTCGCGGGGGCCGACTTCGTGGATCAGGATGTCGTTCATGGAAGAGCTCTCTTCTTTAACCACAGAGGACGCAGAGAACACAGAGGAAGGTGTGGAGGCATATCTCTGTGTTCTCTGAGTCCTCTGCGGTTACAAATCAAAGTTTCCGGGCGATCGCTTCGCCCATGTCGAGGGTGGAGGCGCTGCCGCCCATGTCGTAGGTGCGGACCTGGCCCTCGGCGATGACGGCGGCCACGGCCTTCTCGAGGCGGGCGCCCTTTTCGGTCTCGCCCAGCCAGTCGAGCATCATCTTGGCGGCCAGGATGGTGGCGATGGGGTTCACCTTGTACTGACCCGCGTACTTGGGAGCGCTGCCGTGGCTGGGTTCGAAGACGGCCAGCTTCTCGCCGATGTTGCCCGAGCAGCCGAAGCCGAGGCCGCCCACCATCTGGGCCGCCAGGTCGCTGATGATGTCGCCGAAGAGGTTGGTGGCCACCATCACGCCGTAGTTCTTGGGGTTCTTCAGCATCCACATGGTGATGGCGTCCACGTTGGCGTCATCCATCTCGATGCCGGGGTATTCTTTCGCGATGCGCTTGCCGGTCTCCAGGAACATGCCCTCGGTGGCGCGCACCACGTTGGCCTTGTGGATGACCGTGACCTTGGGGTAGTTGAACGTCTTGGCGTACTCAAAGGCGGCGCGGATGATGCGGTCACAGCCCTTCTGGGTGTTCACCTTGCAGGTGATGGCGAACTCGTCACCGGGAATGTCGGCGAAATGCCCGAAGGGCTTGCTGAGCTTCTTCAGGGTCTCTTTCAACTCGTCGGGAACGGGGCTGAACTCCACGCCGGCGTAGAGGTCCTCGGTGTTCTCGCGGAACACCACCATGTCGATGCCTTCCTTGTAGTTCAGGGGGTTGCCCGCATAGGCCTTGCAGGGCCGCAGGCAGGTGTAGAGGTCGAACATCTGGCGCATGCGGACGATGGGGCTGCGGTAGATGAGCCCCTTCCCCTTCAGCTCGGGCACCAGCTCTGCCTCCGCGTCCTTCACGGGCTTGGAGGTGATGGCACCGAACATGGCGGCGTGGCTGCTCTTCAGCAGGTCGATGGTGCGCTGGGGGAAGGACTCGCCCTCCTTGCACCAGAACTCCCAGCCGATGTCGCCGTGGGTGTACTTCGCATCGAACTTCAGGGCATCGAGGCAGATCTTCGCCGCCTCCATGACTTCCACGCCCACGCCATCTCCGGGCAACCACGCGATGTTGAACTGGCTCATGATCAGGCTCCTTCGCAGGGGTCTGCGGTAGGGCCCAATCATGACCTCCCCGTTAAGTTCGGGCCCGGGCGGTCATCACAAATCCCTCCGAAAACGCCTGTTTCAGGTCTCCGGACCTACAGATCGTCAAAAACTACTTGCAGGCCAGCCAGCTGGCGCCGGTGCGGACTTCCGCCGCCAGCTTCACGCCCAGGGCCCCCAGATCATCGGCACCCTCCATGGCCTCCTTCAGCAGGGCCGAGGCGCGTTCCACCTCCTCCGGCGGCGCCTCCATGAGCAGCTCGTCGTGGACCTGGAGCAGCAGCCGCGCCCGGACGCCCGAGGCCTGGAGGCTGCGGTGCAGACGCACCATGGCCCGGCGCATGAGGTCCGCGGCGGTGCCCTGCACGATGGTGTTCACGGCCTCGCGCAGGCCCTGGGCCTGGAACTGCTTGTTGGGGCTCTCCAGCTCGGGAATGCGGCGGATGCGGCCCCAGTGGGTGCGGACGAGGCCTTCCGCCAGGGCCTTCTCCTTCGCGCCTTCGATCCAGGCGGCCACCTTCGGCATGCGCTCGAAGTAGCGTTCGATGAAGGCCTTGGCCTCCTTCTGGCTGACCCCGATGTTGGCGGCGAGGGCGAAGGCCCCCTGGCCGTAGAGCAGGCCGAAGTTGACAGCCTTCGACGCGCTGCGCTGATCCGAGGTGACCTGGTCCATGGGCACGTTGAAGACTTCCGAGGCCGTCCGCCGGTGGATGTCCTCGCCAGCCGCGAAGGCGCCCAGCAGCACGGGATCTTCGGCCAGGGCCGCCACCACCCGCAGCTCGATCTGGCTGTAGTCCGCGTCCAGCAGCACCCAGCCGGGCTCGGGCACGAAGGCGCCCCGGATGGCGCGGCCCTCTTCGGTGCGGATGGGGATGTTCTGGAGGTTCGGATCGCTGGAAGCCAGGCGGCCCGAGGCCACGGCGGCCTGGTGCAGGCGCGTGTGCACCCGCCCCGTGACGGGATTCACCATCTGGGGCAGCGCCTCCACGTACGTGCCCAGCAGCTTCACCATCTGCCGGTGGCGCAGCAGCTCGCTGGCGATCTCGGCGCCCTGCTTTTCTGCC
>JAMPXL010000073.1 GCA_023701165.1 Geothrix sp.
CCTCCGTTTCGGCTCTAAGCCGGTGGTTGTTAGCCCCCGAGCTTAATCCGCGTTTCACGAGGTTCGGCAGGCCAACCCATGTTGTCTAAGCGGAGCAGGCGCTTGCGCCTGGGTCCGCTTGAGCGAGAGGTTAGGCACGGCGAGATGTGAGGGAGAGAGAACCCCGAATTCGCGGCACCTAGATTTGAAAAGGGAAAGAACAGACCTTCGAGAACGGCAGACCCAAAGGCTTTAAAAGCTGAGCGTGGACCCAGGTTACCAACCAGGATGGATGATGATGACAAGGGTCTTAGCGCTTCTGGGTGGGCCACGGCGAACAGTGTTGGTTCGACGGGCGAACGGTCCCAGCGGACCAACAGGGGAAGAGTGTTGGTGAGGCCTAACTTTAAATTAGGCGACATTAGCTCTGTGAGCCCGGGACGCCTCGGTTTTCGTTGAGGGGCTGGATGGAAAGACCCCCCGAGCTTAGGCACCCTTCGCCGTGGGGCCAAGCGAAAAAGGCGCCTGGGTTCGCAGGGCCGGGGCCCCACGGGAAAGGCACCAGGAACCGCAAAGCCACTCGCTTCGCTGTTCCTGGTGCCTGGGTGTCTGGGGGGTGTTCGTTATTTCCAGGCCGCCAGGTCCTTCTCCAGGTTTTCGGTGTATTCCTTGGGCGCCTTGCCCTTGGATAGCTCGATGGCCTTCTGGAGGTGGAGCCGGGCCTCGGGCATCCGCTGGGCGTCCTTGTAGATCCGGGCGGCGGTTTCGTGGTTCCAGAAGCTCTCGCCGGCCTTGAGGCTCTTCTCGATCCAGAGCAGGGCCTGCTGGGGTTCGAGGCCCTGGGCCTGGCAGTAGGCGGCGGCCTGGTACCAGGGCACCCAGTCGGTCTCGGGGGCCTTCTTGAGGGTGTCCTCCAGGTGGGCCCAGTAGAGGCCCTTGGTGTCGAAGGCCACGGGGAAGCTCACGCGCAGCTTCTCCCAGCCCAGCTCGATGGTGGCCTGGCCGGTGTCGGCGGGGATCACGCGGTAGTCCAGGTATTCGAGGTGGGGCCCGGCCTGGGGCGCCACGTCCCAGCGCAGCACGTCCTCCTCGGCCTTGTACTCGTAGGCGCCCCACTGCTTGGCCTTCTTGTTGAGGATGAGGGTCCAGGCCTTCTCGCCGGGGATGACGAAGAAGCCGTAGGTGCCCGCAGCCAGGTCCTTCCCGGCCACCTTGGCGGCGTGGCTGAGGGTGATCGTGGTGGCGTTGTTGGCGCCGGCCCGCCACACCTGGCCGAAGGGCACCAGGTCGCCCCAGATCTTGCGGCCCTTCACGGCGGGGCGGGCGAAGGCGAGCTCGATGCGGCTGATGCCGAGGTCCTGGGCCACGGTGCAGGCGGGGCTCAGGCGCAGGGGCGTGAGGCGCACGGGCTTGGGCTTGTCCTGGGCGGCCAGCGGGGCCGCGAAGGGCAGGGCCAGCAGGACGGGGAACAACACTCTACGCATGGGGATCTCCGGGGATGGGGTGGACGAGGGTAGCACCACTGCGGGGCGGCAGGAGGAAGCGCCCGGGGTTCCGGGTGAAGGCCCTGAGGATGCTCCAGCCGAGGCGGCGGCTGGCCCGGCCGCTGAGGTCCCGGGCCCGGAGGGCGGTCCAGAGGGCCAGGGCGAAGGACACTGTGAAGTTGAGGACGCCGATGAGACCGATGCCCAACAGGCCCCAGAGGGCTTCCCCCCAGGGCAGGGCGCCCTCGGCCCAGAGGCTGGCGGAGGCCAGGGCCAGGGAGGCCGCCTGCAGGGTGACGTGGCGCACCTCCACGTGGATGCCGGCGAAGGCGAAGGCCATGGGCACGAAGACCAGCAGGCCGCCCAGGACGGTGTAGCCCGCGAAGCCCGCCAGGTGGCGGTGGACGAAGCGGCCCAGGGCCACGGCGCCGCCCGCCCCGAACCAGGACCGCAGCCGGTGGTTCTGGACCAGGGCCTCGGGCAGGCAGCGGTAGGCGCTCCAATTGGCGGTCCAGCCCGCGGCGAGGCTGGAGAGCCAGAGCAGGACGCCGGTGAGGGCGGCGAAGACCAGCGTCCAGCCGTGGAAGGGATGGCTGCCGTGCAGGCCGTGGAGGGCGGATTCCTGCCCCAGGGGCCCGTGCCCGGTGAGGCGGACCCAGGCGAGGACGATGCCGATGGCCACGGGCATGGTGGCCAGCACGTTGCCCAGGGTGGCGATGACCTGGGTGCGGGTGATGGCCGCCACCAGCTCGATCTCCCGGGCCTGGTCCTCGTCCGCCTCCAGGGCCCGGGCCAGGGCCGCGGCGGTCATGGCGGGCTGTTTGGAGGCCAGGCTGAAACCCAGCAGCTGCATGGCGCAGAAGCTCAGGGCGTAGTTGCCGGCCAGGGCGAGGCCCGACAGCAGGGGGGCCAGGGGCAGGGCCGACAAGGCGGACTTGAGCAGGGCCGTGCCCGCCGTCAGCAGGCCGCCCCCGGCCGCGGAGCCGCCCATGGCCCACCACTCCCGGCGGTCCCGCGCGATGTAGTGCTCGCCGGTCTCGCCCGTGTGCTCCACCACCTTGCGGGCCAGGCGCTTGACCGTGGTGCGGAGCAGGGACAGCAGCCCGTGCTGGGCCGCGCTGCCCCGCACCAGCTCGATGGCGAAGGCGGTCCCGTCGCCCCGGTCCCCGGCGAAGTCCAGCAGCTGGCCGATGCGGGTGAGCTGGGCCTCCAGCAGCTCGAGGCGGAAGACCAGATCCGAGGAGACGCCCCGGGCCTCCAGCCGGTCCTGGGCCTGGGCCAGGGTGGCCGAACAGGCGGCCCGGCAGGCCTTCCAGGCGAGGAGGGTGCCGGCCTCCCGGGGGTGGTCCCCGGCCTCGTGGACGGTCCGCGTGAGGTGGAAGAAGGGCGAATCCGCATCGCTGCCCTCGGGATCCAGGGCCAGCAGGTCGCGGGAGAGGCCCACGGCCGCGGCGCGGTGGGCCAGCAGGCGGGCGGCATGGGCCCAGATCTCCGGGGGCGGGGCCAGCAGGCCCCCCCAGGCGTTCCGGAGGTCCGCAGGCAGGCCCCCGATCCAGGCGGCGTCCGCCTCGTCCAGGTCCAGGCGGTCCAGCAGGGCGTAGAGGTCGCTTTCGGGGTCCAGGCGCGGAATGATGCGGTCGACGAGGCGCAGGAAGCCTTCGCCCATGAGGGTGGTGCGGTCCGGCAGGCCCGTTTCCGCCAGCAGCCGGATGGCGGACGTGTGGTTCCAGGCCTCTGCCAGGGGGCCCGCGAGCCCCCGCTCCTCCAGGGCGGCCAGGAGCCGCCGCAGGCGGGCCGTGCGCCGGGCCTCGCCGTCCACGGAATCCTCGGGCGAGGCCTCCAGCAGCCAGCGGAGCAGGGGTTCGAGCCGGGGCGTGCCGCTGCTCAGCAGATCATCCAGCCTGGGGTCGGGCAGGGCCATCGGGACTCCGGAGGAGGAGCCTCCAGGGTGGCACAATCCTAAAAAAACGACCCCCACCGATGGGAGGAGGGCCGCCTAGTCCGATGGAGGAACTGCTGCACGGCCTGGGGATCTACGGTGGCAGGCGTGCCCGACCAGGGCTGGGATGGCCGGAGCATGCCCAGCATGTCCTCCGGGCAGCCCACCTGCTCGTAGAGGCGCTCCACCTTGACCGCCAGCTGGGCCGCGGTGCTCTCCGTGGCCAGGGCCTCGCGCAGCAGGGCCTCCCGCCAGCGGTCCTGGGCCTGGGACCAGCGGGCGCTGCCGGGCCGGGGCGTCTTGCCCACGGCCTCGGCACAGGCGGCCCAGAGGTGGGCCTCGAAGGCCTGGAGCCCCTCGCCCGCCAAGGCCTTCAGGCGGAGGGCGGCGGGGCCGTCGCCGCGCGCCCAGGCCTGGATTTCGGCCGGGCCGAGGAAGCCGAAGTCATGGCCGGTGACGAGGTCGTCCCAGGTGGGTTCCCCGTGGGTGGTCCGGAAGGCGTCGAGGGCGCTCATGGAAGCCTCAGGCGAGGAGGTGGAGGGCGAGGTGGGCGGCCACCCGGGCGCTGGCCTCGGCGCCCTCCAGCGTGGGGGCCAGTTCCATGAGGTCCGCGCCCACCCAGGGGTCGGGCCAGCGGCGGGCGGCCTGGATCAGGCGCAGGGTCTCGTCGACGCTGAGGCCGCCGGGCACGGGCTCGGCGACGGCGGGTACCAGCGCGGGATCCAGGGCGTCCAGATCCAGGCTCAGGTAGGCGGGACCCCGGCCCACGGAGGCCAGGTCCTCCTCCAGGCGCGGGGCCAGCCGGGGATCGCGCAGGTCCGCGGGCGTCCACATGCGCACCCCGGCGGCCTGGAGGAAGGCCAGCTCGCCATCGTCGAACCGGGGCGCCCGCAGGCCCGCCTGCACCACCCGCTCCGGATCCAGCAGACCCTCCTCGAGCGCCTGGCGCACCCAGGTCCCGTGGTGGATGTCCGTGCCCCAGGCGGCGCCTTCCGCGGCATCCGGGTGGGCGTCCAGGTGGAGGAGGCCCAGGGGCCCGTGCTGGCGGGCCAGGGCCCGGAGGGCGCCCAGGGTGAGGGCATGGTCGCCGCCCAGCAGGAAGGTGCGGCAGCCGGTCATGGCCCAGGCGCCCACGGTGGCCTGCACGGTGTCGAGGGCCTGGGCCAGGGAGAAGGGCAGGGTGGGGATGTTGCCGCCGTCCAGCCAGCCGTGGGCGGCGGCCGGGCCCAGGAGCGGGCGGCCTTCGCGGAGGCGGCGGGGCATGGGATGGGCGCCGAGGCCCATGGCGGCGGACCGCAGGGCCCAGGGGCCCAGGCGGGCGCCGGGGCGGTTGATGACGCCGGCATCGCAGGGCACGCCGAGCACCACGCCGGTGGCGGGCTGGGGGTCGAGGGCGAGGGGCAGGCCCAGGAAGGGCGTGAGGCCCGTTCGGAGCCCCTGCATGAGGACGTCAGCGGACATCGGAACTCCGGGGTTCGAGGGCGGCGCGGAAGGCGGCGATCCAGTGCTCCGGATCCTGAAACCCGGCTGGATGCAAGGGCGCCTCGGCCACCACGGTGAGGGGCGTGCGGGTGGCGAACAGGGTGCGCAGGTGGGGAAGCAGGGTCGCGTCCCCGGTCCAGGGATAGTTGGGCGCGGGGCTGCTGAGGCGGAAGGGCTGGGCGGGCAGGCCCAGGTCATAGGCGGTCCGCAGGCCGCCCTCGTAGAACGGCGCCAGGCGCTCACCGCGGGTGGTGGTGCCCTCGGGGAAGAGCAGCATGTCCCGCCCCGCCAGGAGCGAGGCCCGGAAGCCGGCCAGGGCCGCGGCGCGGCTGGTGGCGTCGCCCCGGTCCACGAAGTGGATGCCGGATTTCCGGGCCCAGCGCCCGATGAGGGGATAGTCCGCGACTTCGCCCTTGGCGATGGTGCCCATGGGGCGGAGGCTCATGAGCGCCACAGGATCCACCCAGCTGAGGTGGTTGGCCACCCAGAGGGGGATGTCCTTCCGGACGTGCCCGACCACCTCGGGCTCGACGCCCAGGGCCGGCAGGAGCCGCCGGGCCCAGCGGTGCATGCCGGGCTGGGGCTCCGTGCCGGCCGCCAGGCGGGGCAGCAGGGCGAAGGTGGGCCAGAGGACGCCGGCCCAGGACATCAGGACACCAGCTTGAGGCGGGTGTAGCGGGCCCGGACGCGCTCGAGGTCATCGCGGGTGATGGCGGACCACAGGCGGGTGTCGCCGGGGCCGTAGTAGTCGTGGACCTCGGCCACCACCCGGGCGCCCAGGGCGTGGTGGACGCTGCGCGCATCGTTGTTGCCGGGCTCCACCAGGAAGCGGCACTCGTCCACGTTCTCCTGGAGCAGCTTGGCCACCATGGCGCGGAGGAGGAGGTAGTTCACCCGGCCCTTCTGGTACTCCGGATGCACGGCCAGCGTGGCGCAGTAGACGGTGCCGCCCTTGACGAAATTGAGGACGTAGCCCACGGGGCGGTCGCCATCCATGGCCAGGAAGCACCAGTCGCCGTAGAGCTCGGTGCAGAGGCGCAGGTAGTGGGGGCAGAGCTCGCCGGTGCCGTCCCCGGACCAGATTTCGGACTCGAGGCGCCGGAGGTGGACGTAGTCGGCGCTGGACAGCGGCCGCACCGCGTAGCGGGCGCCCTCGGGATGGGGGGTGAGGGATTCGATCGTCATGGAGGGCCTCCCTGGTGGTTGGAACCAGGATCGGCGGGGGGCATGA
>JAMPXL010000074.1 GCA_023701165.1 Geothrix sp.
CAGCCACGTCGAGCCCTGCTTCAGGGCCTGGGCCGGCGTCATCACCCGGGCCTGGTCCTGGGTGGCGGCCCCCGCAGGCCGGATGCCCGGCGTCAGGCGGTGGAAGCCCTCGCCGCAGGCCTCGCGGATGGCCGCGGCCTCCCAGGCCGAGCACACCACGCCCGCGCAGCCCGCCTGGTGGGCCAGCCTGGCGTAGGCCAGGGCCAGATCCTCGGGCCGTCCCGCATGGCCCAGGGCCGCCAGGGCCTCCCGGTCCAGGCTGGTGAGCACGGTAACCGCCAGCAGCTCGGTCCGGCCGCCCGCCGCCCGATGGGCCCGCACCGCCTCCACGGCCGCCTCCAGCATGGCGGGGCCGCCCTGGGCGTGGACATTGACCAGGCCCGGATCCAGCTTCAGCACCGCCTCCAGGGCCCGGCGCACGGTGGTGGGTATGTCGTGGAGCTTCAGATCCAGGAACACCGGCACCCGGGCCTGGAGCTCCCTCACGAAGGCGGGACCCTCGGCGCAGAACAGCTCCAACCCCACCTTGAGCATGCCCACCCGGCCGGAGAGGCGCTCCGCCATGGCCAGGGCCTCCCGGGCCGTGGGCAGATCCAGGGCCACCACGAGGCGCTCCCGGGGCGTGAGGTTTGGAAGGGCTGGGCTCAAGGCGACTCCCGTATGATGCGGAGGATCATTCTGCCACCAAGGGAGTCTCGTGCCGCCACTGACCGCACTGCCGCCCACGCCTCCCGCCGAGATCCGGCCCGCGCCGCCCACGGCCGCCGAGCTGACCGACCGGTTGCTGGAGGCCTACGACTGGGGCCTCCCCCTGCCCCGGGCCCCCAAGGGATCAGGCACACCGGCGTTCCGCTGGCTGCAGGCCGCCGCCACCTCCGATCCCCAGCGGGACCTGGCGAACCCCTTCCCGCCTGGGCCCGCCCACAGGGAAGTGGAAGCCCTGCGGGCCCTCCTCAAGGCGCCCGAGAACCGCCTGGCCGGGCGCCTCGCCGCCCTTCCCCTCCAGCAGCCCGGCACCGCCCTGGCCCTGTGGCGCTGGGGCAAGGCCCGGATGCGCGAAGGGCGCCTCCCCCCGGAAGCGCGCCGGACCTGGGAAGACCGCCTGCTGGCGAACGGCCCGGCCCTCACCCGCGGCTACGCCCTCCGCCATGCCCTCTGCTGGGCCCTGGCGGACCAGGACGAGGCGAGGTTCGCCTCGCTCAAGGCCCGTACCGATGCGACGGCGGATCCCATCCTGGCCCCGTTCCAGCGGCTCTTCGGCCTGCTCGGCGGCCCCTCGCCGGTCCTGCGCCTCTGGACCCTGCCGGCCCTGGACTACCAGGACGTCCGCCTCGATCAGCTCGGCGCAGCCCGGCTGTGGATCCTGCCCGCCGAAGAGGGGCCCCTGCCCGAGTTCCCGCCGGAGGTGGCCTGGCTCGTTCCCAGCCTCCACGCGGGACTGGACGACCGCAGCGTGAGCCTGCCCAGTAGCCTGATGGACGAGGCCCGCGCCCTGGCCGGCCGCTTCCGGGCCGCGGGCCGGACCGCCCACTACGTCCCGACCCGCGCTGCCTTCGAGGACCTGGGCCTGACCTGGTTCCCCATCCTCATCGAGCTGGATGGCCAGGGGAACCTCAAGGCCATCCGCATGGGGGACGCGGCGCCGATGAAGCCATAGGCAGTTCCGGGATTTCGGGAAGAGCAGGAACACAGAAGTCACAGAATTCCGCAGAGGGCACAGAGGACGGCGGCGACGTGGTGCCACCGCAAGGACCCACCACTCTCCACAACTGGTGCTTTACTCTGCGTCTTCGGTGATGCTCTGCGTCCTCTGTGTTCCGCTTTTCCGGCTCCAGAATTCCTGACGGATCAGCCGATCCCGCATCCCTGCAGCCATCCGGCCACGGCGCCCCAGACCATCTGGGACCAGTAGTAGAAGCCGCGCTTCACAGGCTTCGGGGTGTAGCTGGCGTGGAGGCGATCCTTGAGCATGGGGTAGTTGCCGTCAGGGTCGAGCACGGCGGCGGCCACGGGGGAATCGAACTCGTAGGTGATCCAGCGGTCCTGCCCGTCCCAGACCAGGCGCTGCTCCTCGCGGTTCTCCAGCCGCACCCAGAGCGTGATGGGCACCCTGAGGCCGCCCTTCCGCTCGAGGGTGATGGAGCCCACGCGGCCCGGCGCCGCGGGCTGCGGGGCGGCGAAGACCGGAGGCTTGTCCGAAAAGAGCCAGCCGCCCTGCGTGACATCGCGGACCTTCACACCCCGGATGGCGTAGTCGAGCACCTCGGTGCCCTCGACAAAATCCCGCCAGAAGGCCGAGAGGTCGCGGCCCGAGACCCGCTCGGCGATGCGCCTGAAATCGTGCCGCGTCGGATGCCGGAAGGCCATCTCCTGGGCGTAGGTCCGCATCACCTCCTCCATCACGGGCCGGCCCAGCATGGCTTCAAGCTGGTTCAGCACCAGCGTGGACTTGCCGTAGTTGGTGACGAAATAGCTCTGGAGGCTCACGGTCTTGAACCCGAAGCGCGTGAGGGGATCGGCGGAGGGCAGCGTCCAGTAGCCTGCCCAGTCCGGGAAATCCGTGGGCATCTGGAACCGCCGCCCCCCCAGCAGGCTGTGATAGCTGCGCTCCAGGGCCTTGTGGGTGAACCAGCTGGTGAAGCCCTCGTCCAGCCAGGGTTCCTCGGTCTCGTTGCTGGCCAGCATGCCTTGGAAGAACTGATGGCCGTATTCATGGATCGTCACCAGCTCCGGCTCGAAGCGCTGCTGCAGCGGATCGAACGCCACCGAGCCGGCGGTGATCAGCGTGGGGTATTCCATGCCGTCGGCCCCCCGGGCCCCCTTCGGCGTGTCGATGACCGTGAGCGTCGGGTATGGATACTTGAAGAACCACTCCTCGCTCCAGCGGAGGGCGTTCTCCACGGCCCGGCGCTGGCGCTGGAAGTTCCCGCGGGTGCGGTCGTCGATGTAGTAGAAGACCTGCACGCCGCGGTACTCGATCATGGCGGGCTTGCGCCAGCTCTCCCGGGGCATCACCGCCCAGGCGAAATCGTGGACATCCTCCGCATGGAGGCGCCAGATCACGTTCAGGGGACGCTTGGGATCCTGCTCGATCTCCGTCACGAAGTTGGTCTGAGTCCCCGTGTGGGCCAGCCCAAGGGCATTCGGCAGGGACAGGGCCACATCGTAGACGCCGAAATCCGCGAAGAACTCCGTGTTCGCGTGATAGGCGTAGCAGCTCCAACGGTCACCCTGGTAGACGCCGACCTTCGGGAACCACTGGCCCGACATGAGGAAATCCTCGGACCAGCCGCTGCGCGCGAACACCTTCGGATAGCGGTTCTCCCATGCGATCTCGATCTGGATGGTCTCCCCCGGGGGGACCGGCCGCGGCAGCCTCAACCAGTGGACCGTCTCATCCTCGCCGGTATGCCCCTGCAGGTCTTTCCCTTCCATCCGGGCGCTGATGAGGCGGCAGTAGCCCCAGGAGGAGGCCTCCGAAGGCCGGTCCAGCCGGTCGTTGCGCAGGCGTCCGCCGCTTTCCTTCACGAAGAGGCTCTGGGGCCCCTTGAAGGCATTGAGATACAGGTGCAGCGGCAGTTCCTGCGTGGGGGCCGTGCCCGTGTTGCGCCAGGAGAGGGTCTCCGTCCCCTCCAGCGTCTTGTGCTCGAAGTCCAGGGTCGCCTCGATGCGGTAGTTGGCGATCCGGGGGGACTTCGGCTTCTCGAACCACTTCTCTGTCGTCCAGGTCCGGGGCCCCGCCGCCAGCCCAACGGCCGCCAACAGCACCAGCGCAGCCACCATGCGGCGTCCCATCGGATCCTCCCAGAGCGTCCGTCGAGCATACCAACACTCATCCAGCCTGCGTCCTTGCCACTTCCCGGATCCCTGCTACACTCGAGATCTACCGCGGGGTGGAGCAGTCCGGTAGCTCGTTGGGCTCATAACCCAAAGGTCGCAGGTTCAAATCCTGCCCCCGCTACCAACCAGAAAACCCAGGAAACCTAATGGTGACCTGGGTTTTCTTCTGTTTGGTCGTTCAATCCAAAACATTCCAAAATGGCTAAATATGGCTGTAATAGCGTGGATTGAACCCGAAAAAGCGGGTCTGAGGTAACACAGCCGGTAACACAGACCGACTACCTCAGCCTCCCATCGAGAAGCTCCGCCACGATCTCGCCCGGCGTTCGTCCCTGCTCCAGGGCCTGAAGCCGGATCTGCCGAATCAGCCGGGCTGGCAGATTAAGGTTTAGCCGCCCCGTCTCCTCCGCGAAGGACCGAGGCCGCCCTCCGAGGGGCTTCGTGGGGATGGTGAGTTTTTCCACGGTCCCTCCCCTACTTGGCCTGGAGTAGATGGAGACAATCGGGTGGGACTGCCCACCGCTGGTAGCGGATTGGGCGCCCGTGAACATGGGAGTAAAGGGCCCAGGCGAGGCTGAAGGCCAGGTGGCGCCTGTCCTCTGGGATCTTTCGATCCCGGATGTGCGTCTCCAGCACATCCATGTAGAGCTTTCGGTCTCGGCGATAGATCGCCAGCACGGCCCTGAAGGTGTCGTGCTCGGGCCTCTCCCAGTGGGCCTCCGTGACACGGCAGAGCGTCGAAACCCGCTGCCGCAGATAAGTGGGAATTTCGGCCCAAGAAAGCAACTCCGCTTCTGTGACCCGGAGAAATTCCGTGATGTCGGCGAGGGCCCTCTGTGCATTGCCCCTCTCCATGCGGGTGTGCGCGTCCAACAGCGCGGGGATGGGGAGTGGCAGTGCCGGCTCGCTCATGTCCTCCTTTTCGGTTTCCTTGTTGTGAACCATGATTGTATTCCTGTCATAATTTTTTATGTATTCCTGTCATGCATTCCATATTCTTGGTCGAAGAGGAGGGTGGGTGAGCACCTTACCCACCTCGAACGCCTCAAGCACCTCAAGCATCCCAAGCACCCCAAACACCTCAAACACCTCAAACACCCCGGAGTCTTTCCGTGAACCTCACCATTACCCTCTGGGCTGATAAGGGCGGCGTTGGCAAATCGACGCTCGCAACCAGCCTTGCCGCCGAATTGGGCGCAACTCTCGTAGACATCGACCCCCAGGGCGACGCCGCCCGCTGGGCGGCCCTGCGTGGCATGAAAGCCGAGGTCCCTGTGAACCGGAAGACCCTGAAGGCACTCCTGGCCTCCCCCGGTCTCCGCGTGGTGGACTGCCCCCCCGGGCAGGGCCTGGAGGCCATGATCGCAGTGGAGATGAGCGATCTGCTCATCATCCCGACCCGTACGGGTGAAGCCGATATGGTCGCCCTGGGCCGCTCCCTCAAGGTGGCCCGCCGCATTCGCCCCGACGGCAAGGTGGGTCTAGTTCTGAACCTGTGCCGCGAGACGGGCCGCGCCAAAGGCATCGAAGCCGCCCTGCGTGCCCAGACTGGGACGCACTACCTCTGGCTGGGTCGCCTGTGCGCCCGCGTGGGTGCTGAGGAGACCTACGCTGCCGGGAGGACCCTCCTCCAGGCGGGCGGCGCCGTCGCCTATGAGTTCCGACAGATCCTCGAAGCGACCAGGGGTCTTGTGGGCGCCACCACCAACCATTAAGGAGCCACCATGTCCAAGGCCAACATTGCTTCATCTGCTGCGGTTGTCGCAATTAATCTTGGCGCCACCGAACAAGAGGCCCGAATGGCGCCTCGGGGCCCCAAGCCTGATCGTTTCCACCTCCACCTTCCCTCAGCGGCCATCCACGCCCTGAAGGTCCGCGCCGCCGAGCAGGGCGTCACCGCTGCCCAAGTGGTGCTCAATGCCCTCAAGCACGCAGGTGTTCTGTGAGGAGGCAGAATGGTCACCCCGAGGAGCCTGACCACCCTGGGCGCCCCACCCACCCTGCCCGTCCAGGGCGCCCTGCTCGCTCTGGGCACCCGAGCCGCACCGCCGCCGAGATCCGCCGATTCCAGGCCTGGCTTGCCGAGCGGACGGTGTCTACCGCCCCAGTTACCTCGTGGCCGCCTGACGATGTAGATTTTTTCGGCACCGAGGACCAGGACCTGGTCCGCCCTGTCAGGCGGCGCAGACCCAGCCACTTCGCAGGCCCGGAGGACCCACAAAATGCCCCTTCCAA
>JAMPXL010000075.1 GCA_023701165.1 Geothrix sp.
CTTCGCACTGATGGGGGAGCGCTCCCAGGCGATGGCGCAGGCGGGGCGCGCCTTCAGCCAGGGCTTCGGATGCGCCCGCTGGTACCGGGAAAGCCCCTTTCTGGGACCGATCCGGGGCACGCCGCGCTGGAATGCGCTGCTCCAGCATCTGGAAGAACGGGAGAACCTTCTTTCAGGGCACTTCCGGCCCGAATGGTTCGGGTTGTAGCGGGCTGGCGGAATTCCCGTAACCTTGAGCTTCCCATGTTTGAATCGATTCCCCGTTTATGGCGCCGGGCCCTGGGTTTGGGCCTTCCTTTCCTGCTCATCCTGGGGGCGGGCGGGGGCGTGGCCTGGCTGCTGACCGCCCGGAGCCTCCACGGCCCCCTCCGGGTGCTGCTGATCACGCAGCCTCCGGAAGGCGCGGGCAAGCTCGATCCAGCCACCTGCCGGGCCATCGGGGCCCTGGTGCAGGACCAGCTGGAGACCTTCGGGGGGGCCGCCATCACCAGTGTCACGGCGATGCCCGGGGACCTTGCGGGCTTGCGCGCCGGGCCCCGCACCCTGGTCGTGCAGCTGGATCCGTCCCGGGAAGGAGAGGCCCTGGCCCTTTCCTACCGCCATGTGTGGGGGGACGAGCTGGCCAGGGGGGTGCCGCCGCCCTGGATCCGGCACGAAGCCCGGCCCACCGGGCCGGTGGAGGCCTTCGGGGATTTCCTCAGGGGCTTTCCGCGAACCGTCCGGGTGGACAACCCCACGTTGCTGACGCCCCGGCAGCCTGCCCGCTTCTGGGACCTGATCCAGGCCAGCGCCTGGCGCCTGAAGAACGAGCGCCTGGATGAGGCCATGGCCCTGGCGGAGGCCGCGGCGGCGGCAGAACCCACCTGCGCCAGCGGCTGGATCCTCGTGGGCAACCTGCGCTACCGGCGCATGCTCAACAACCCGGCGGCCTTCCGCCGGGAGCAGGCGGATGCGGAGTCCCTGCTCCAGCGCGGCCTGAGCCTGGCGCCCGGCCATCCCCGGGGAGTCTTCCTGCTGTCCCTGCTCAAGACGGACAGCGGCGCCCAGGCCGAAGCCCTCGACCTGCTGCTGCGGGCGCGGGAGCGCCAGCCCCACAATCCGACCCTGCTGACGGGCATCGCCTATGCGGCGCGGGGCGCAGGCCTGCTGGCGCTCTCCCGGCGGGCCATGGACCTCCGGGATGAGCTGGCTTTCGCCGGGCTCCAGCCCCAGGCCGTGGACATCACCTGTCTCTATACCGGCGAGCTGGAGCGGTTCGAGGCCAGCCTCCGGGAGCAGCCGGGGCACCTGCGCAGCACCTCCGGTGTGTTGCCGTTCTACCGGGGCTACCTGGCCCTGGTGCGGGGAGATCAGACCCAGGCCCGCCAGGAGTTCAGGACCGCCGCCACCCGGACCCATGGCTATCCGAACATCCTCCGCCTGAGCGAGATCTACGACCTGGTCCTGGCCGGGGAAAAGGAGGCGGCCTGGAAGAAACTGCGGGAGTACGACCAGGAGCGCATCGGCATGCGCGAGCCCGATGGCGAGTTCACCCTGCGGTTGGCAGAGGCCTACGCCCTGATGGGGGACCGGGCCAGCGCCATGGACATGGCGGGCCGCGCCTTTGCCCGCGGGTTCGGATGCACGGCCTGGTACGAGCGCAGCCCCATGCTGGAGCCCCTGCGGGGCCTGCCCAAGTGGAAGGCCCTCGTGCAGCACCTGCGGGAGCGGCAGCAGCTCATGGAGGACCGCTTCCCCGTGGAGCTGCTGGACGGGGACTGACCAGCGGTAAACCGGTTGTTCGGAAGAGCGGGAGGGGCCGGTAGACTGGGGTTTCGCCCAAATGGGGGGATCCATGTCCACGCTCACCGCGCCCGAAACCGCCGCCCCTGCGCCCGACGGCTACACGCCGAAGCACAAGGTGCGCTTCGTCACGGCCGCCAGCCTCTTCGACGGGCACGACGCCAGCATCAACATCATGCGGCGCATCCTCCAGGCCACGGGCTGCGAGGTGATCCACCTGGGCCACAACCGCTCGGTGCAGGACATCGTGGAAACGGCCATCCAGGAGGACGCCCAGGGCATCGCCCTCTCCAGCTACCAGGGCGGCCATGTGGAGTTCTTCAAGTACATGGTGGACCTGCTCCGGGAACGGGGCGCCGGGCACATCCAGGTCTTCGGCGGGGGGGGCGGCGTCATCTCGCCGGACGAGATCCGCGAGTTGGAGGCCTATGGCGTGGCCCGCATCTACAGTCCCGAGGACGGCCGCCACATGGGCCTCCAGGGCATGATCGACGACATGGCCGGGCGCTGCGACTTCGACCCGCGCACCAAGCCCGGAGCGCTGCCCTTGGCCCGCAAGATCACCGAGGTCGAGCTCGGCGCTGCGGGTACCTCTGAGGCGCCCACGAAGAAGGTGCCCGTTCTTGGAATCACGGGGACCGGCGGCGCCGGCAAGTCCTCCCTCATCGACGAACTCCTCCGCCGCTTCCTGGTGGATTTCGCCGAGAACCGCGTCGCGGTTCTCAGCGTGGACCCCAGCAAGCGGAAAACGGGGGGCGCCCTCCTGGGCGACCGCATCCGCATGAACTCGCTCTACCACCCGGAGCTGCGCGACCGCGTCTTCATGCGCAGCCTCGCCACCCGCAGCGCGGCCCACCGCGCCACCAGCGAGGCCCTGGTGGCCAGCATCGCCGCCGCCAAGGCCGAGGGCTACGACCTGGTGATCGTCGAAACCGCGGGCATCGGCCAGAGCGACAGCGAGATCGCGGACCTGGTGGACCTGTCCATGTACGTGATGACGCCGGAATACGGCGCCGCCAGCCAGCTCGAAAAGATCGACATGCTGGATTTCGCCGATCTCGTGGTGCTGAACAAGGCCGACAAGCGCGGCGCCGAGGATGCCCTGCGGGATGTGCGCAAGCAGTACCAGCGGGCCCACAAGCGCTTCAGCGAATCCCCGGACGACATGCCCGTGTACGCGACCTGCGCCAGCCAGTTCAACGATCCCGCCACCAACTGGCTCTTTGTGAACCTGGTGAAGGCCATCGCGGCCAAGACGGGCCTGGACTGGGCCCCGAAGCTGGAGGCCGAGGCCGGGAACCCCCGCCGCGCCGCCATCATCCCGCCGGAGCGCGTGCGCTACCTGGCGGAGATCGCCGACACGGCCCAGGGCTACAAGGCCTGGACCCGCCGCCAGGCTGAGACCGCCGAGGTGGCCCACGCCCTCTGGACGAGCCTCCTGGCCCTGGGCGACAAGGTACCGGCCGCGGGCACCTTCTACGACGCCATCCACCTCACCGAAGCGGGCGAGGGCGACCAGGGCGCGGCCGTCCTGCTGCTCCGGCAGCGCTACCAGGAGCACCTGGGCGAGCTGCACACGGAGAACCGCCGCCTCATCCACGACTGGGCCGGTCTGAAGCGCAGCTACACCGAGCCCGAGAACATCTACGTGGTGCGCGGCAAGGAGATCCGCACCGCCAACTACACCGCCTCCCTCAGCGGCTCCCTGGTGCCGAAGGTGGCGCTGCCCGCCTATGCGGGCTGGGGGGACCTGCTCCGCTGGCAGCTGCTGGAGAACCTGCCGGGCCGCTTCCCCTTCACGGCGGGCGTCTTCGAGTACAAGCGCGTGGGGGAGGATCCCACCCGCATGTTTGCCGGGGAGGGCACGCCGGAGCGCACCAACAAGCGCTTCCACTATGTGAGCAAGGGCCAGCCCGCCGTGCGCCTCAGCACCGCCTTCGACAGCGTGACGCTCTACGGCGAGGATCCCCACCTCCGCCCCGACATCTACGGCAAGGTGGGCAACAGCGGCGTGTCCGTCTGCACCGTGGACGACGCCAAGAAGCTCTACTCGGGCTTCGACCTGCTCTGCCCCACCACCAGCGTCAGCATGACCATCAACGGCCCCGCGCCCACCATGCTGGCCTTCTTCCTCAACGCGGCCATCGATCAGCGCGCGGAACTGTGGCTGAAGGAGCACGGCCAGCTGGAGGCCGCCCAGGCCAAGATCGATGCGAAGTACGCGGCGAAGGGGCTGACCCGCCCCTGCTACGGCGAGACCCTGCCCGAGGGCAACAACGGCCTGGGCCTCGCGCTGCTGGGCGCCACCGCCGACGAGGTGCTGCCCCCCGAGGTCTACGCCAAGCTCCGCGCCGAGGCCCTCCAGACCGTGCGCGGCACGGTGCAGGCCGACATCCTCAAGGAGGACCAGGCCCAGAACACCTGCATCTTCAGCACGGAATTCAGCCTCAAGGTCATGGGCGACATCCAGCAGACCTTCATCGAGGAGAAGGTCCGCAACTTCTACTCCGTGAGCATCAGCGGCTACCACATCGCCGAAGCCGGGGCGAACCCCATCACCCAGCTGGCCTTCACCCTGGCCAACGGCTTCACCTTCGTCGAGTACTACCTGTCCCGCGGCATGCACATCGACGACTTCGCGCCGAACCTCAGCTTCTTCTTCAGCAACGGCCTGGATCCCGAATACAGCGTCATCGGCCGCGTGGCCCGGCGCATCTGGGCCGTGGCCATGAAGGAGAAGTACGGGGCCAACGACCGCAGCCAGAAGCTGAAGTACCACATCCAGACCTCGGGACGCTCGCTGCACGCCCAGGAGATCGACTTCAACGACATCCGCACCACGCTGCAGGCGCTCTACGCCATCTACGACAACTGCAACAGCCTGCACACCAACGCCTACGACGAGGCCATCACCACGCCCACTGAGGAGAGCGTGCGCCGGGCCATCGCCATCCAGCTGATCATCAACCGTGAGCTGGGCCAGGCCAAGAACGAGAACCCGCTCCAGGGCGCCTTCCTCATCGAGCAGATGACGGAGCTGGTGGAGGAGGCCGTGCTGGCGGAGTTCCGCCGCATCGCGGACCGCGGCGGCGTCCTGGGCGCCATGGAGACCATGTACCAGCGGGGCAAGATCCAGGAAGAGTCCATGCAGTACGAGCACCTCAAGCACAGCGGGGAGCTCCCCATCGTGGGCGTGAACACCTTCCTGAACCCCCGGCCCGCCGAACTGGGCGCCCCCGAGCTGATCCGCAGCACCGAGGCGGAAAAGCAGCAGCAGATCGCCAACCTGGCGTCCTTCCACGCCCGCAACGCCGACAAGGCTCCGGCGGCCCTCCTTCGGCTGAAGGATGTGGCCCGGGCCAACGGCAACCTCTTCGAGGCCCTGCTGGACGCCGCCAAGGTCTGCAGCCTCGGCCAGATCAGCCAGGCCCTCTATGAAGTGGGCGGGCAGTACCGGCGGAATATGTAGGCCACCGCCGGGTGGCTTCGCGGAAGACTTGATGCCCTCCGCGAAGCCGGGACCCCGGCAGCGCCCGCGTTCCAGGCCACTCGTCTGGCCGTGTTCCGCTTGATAGAGCGGCAACTCGGAGATTGGCATGGACAGGGGCTCTTGGATGAGAATATATTCGCTTTTAATTCACCCAAACAATAAGAACCATAAATATCGAACCGAAGGGGTTCAGCATCGACGCCAAGACGCCCGAACCTAGTAGCTCAAATCGTCTAAATGAATAGGTGGTGATGACGCGGAGGATTTGATGGTGCCTCAAGCATTCGGAGGGCCGTGGACAGAAAAGAAACTCCAGGTCCTGGAAGGGTATCTCAAGGCTTATTTGACAGCCCTGAAAGACCAATCATGGGTTCGAGAGAAGGTCTACATTGACGCATTCGCTGGGACGGGAAGCCGACGGGTCGAACACGGAGGATCTCCACAGTCTGACTCCCCGGGCCAAGAACTCCTCATACCCGAACTCGCCGAGCCAGCCACCACAGCATTCCTTGATGGGAGCGCCAAGAAAGCTCTTGAACTGAATCCCCCGTTTGATCGGTACCTCTTTATCGAGAAGGCCAAACGGAAGGTTGAGAAATTACAATCCCTCGTCAAGGGTTCTGGTGTCAGGAATGCGGAGGTGCGCTCGGGCGATGCGAACACCGAACTACGCCAGATCGCTGCCTCCTGGCATCCGAAAGATCTTGGCGTCGTCTTCCTTGATCCATTCGGAATGACCCTGGACTGGGAAACCATAGAAGCCCTGGCTCGCACCAAGGCCCTGGA
>JAMPXL010000076.1 GCA_023701165.1 Geothrix sp.
ATGGTCTTCCACATGCTGTTGAAGACGCCGGTGGAGCCGGTGAAGTGCAGACCGGCGAAGTTGCGGTCCTCCAGGGCGATCTTCCCGATCATGGAGCCGCGTCCGGGGATGAAGTTGATGACGCCATCCGGGAGCCCGGCCTCCTTGAAGAGCTGCATGAGGTAGTAGTTCGACACCACGGACGTGGAGGCGGGCTTCCACACCACGGTGTTGCCCATGATGGCGGGGGCGGTGGCGAGGTTGGCGCCGATGGCGGTGAAGTTGAAGGGCGTCACGGCGAAGACGAAGCCCTCCAGGGCCCGGTAGTGGACGCGGTTCCACACGTGCGGATCGGAGATGGGCTGCTGCTGGTAGATCTGCTCCATGAACTTCGCGTTGAAGCGGAAGAAGTCCGCCGTTTCGCAGGTGCTGTCGATCTCCGCCTGGTAGGCGCTCTTCGACTGGCCCAGCATGGTCGCGGCGTTGAGGATGTAGCGGTATTTGGAGGAGATGAGGCTGCCCATCTTGTGGAAGATGGCGGCGCGGTCCTCCCAGGGCGTGGCCTCCCAGGCCTTCTTGGCGGCCATGGCCGCATCGATGGCCAGGCGGACTTCCGCCTCGCCGGCCTCGTGGAAGGTGGCCAGCACGTGCTGGTGGTCGTGGGGGCACACAGCCGTCTGGGTCTTCCCCGTGCGCACTTCCTTCCCGCCGATGATGAGGGGGATGTCCAGCACCAGGGCGGACTGGCGCGCGAGCTCGGCCTTCAGGAGCGCGCGCTCCTTCGAGCCGGGGGCGTAGGAGAGGATGGGCTCATTGTGGGATTCGGGCAGGCTGAAGATGGCATTGGACATGGAAGAACCTCCGTCCGGCGCGCCTATTCCGGCTTGCCGGCATCTGGAAAGAATAGCGGCGAGCCAAAGGCTCCGATTCCGAAATCTTTGATGACGGTCTGCACATCTTTCGACACCAGGAAGTCAGCAAAGGCGCGGGCTCCAGGGGCGTTCGTCTTGGGATGCCGCGCCGGATTGACCTCGATGACATGGTAGACATTCAGGAGGGCCCCATCGCCTTCGCTGAGGATCTCCAGCCCGAGTTTCTTGCGCAGGGCCAGGTAGGTGCCCCGATCTGACAATGTGTAAGCCCGCTTCTCGGCCGCGATGGCGAGGGTCTGCCCCATGCCGAGGCCCGTCTGCTGGTACCAGGTCTGGCCTTCGGGCTTGAGGCCCGCGGCGGCCCAGAGCTTCTTCTCCTGGGCGTGGGTTCCGGAGTTGTCGCCCCGGGACATGAAGACGGCGCCCGCGGAAGCGAGGGCCTGGAGGGCGGCCCCGGCGGCCTTCCCGCGGAGGCCCGCGGGGTCCGCAGCGGGGCCCAGGAGGACGAAGTCGTTGTGCATGACGATGCGCCGGTTCACGCCGGAGCCCTCGGCCACGAGGGCCTTTTCCGCATCGGGGGAATGCACCAGCAGCACGTCGGCTTCGCCGCGCTTGCCCATGGCGATGGCCTGGCCCGAACCCACGGCGATGGTCTTCACCTGATAGCCCGTCTGCTTCTCGAAGCGGGGGATCAGCTCGTCCAGGAGGCCGGAATCCTGGGTGCTGGTGGTGGTGGCCAGGATGACGGCCTTCGTGGCCGGAGGCGAGGCCAGGAGACCGGCGCAGGCCAGGGACAGGGCCAGCAGCGCATTCCAGCGGGAGCGTCTCGGGGTTGGCATGGCCGCCTCCTTGGCGATGGTTTTGTTAGGATACATCGATGGGGCCCCGATGCCCCGTTCCCGGCAGGACTTGTGATGTCAGTCCAGCAGCCGCTTCCGGAAGGCCCGCACGTCGGCGGAAATGGCGGAGGCGGCCTTGGCCTGGATCTCCCGGAAGCGTTTCAGCGCTTCTTCGCCGCAGGGGGTCAGGTGGGCTCCGCCTCCCTGCGGCCCTCCCTTGGCCGCCAGCACCACGGGGGTGCGGAAGCACTGGTTCATCTCATCCACCAGCAGCCAGGCCTTGCGGTAGCTCATGTCCAGCTTCCGGGCCGCGGCGGAGATGGAGCCCGTCTGTCCGATGGCCTCCAGCAGGTCGGCCTTGCCCTGGCCCATGGCGATGTCGCTTCCGTAGGCGATGCGGATGCGGATGGAGGCGGCGGGGGAGGCGGGCTTGGCCATGGAAACCTCGGATGGGCCCATTTCAGCACAGGGAGCGGCCGCCGGACTCTGCTAGAAGGGAAGCATGGATTCCATCACCCCGGACCGTCCCCCGCGGCGGACCCTCCTCCAGGCGCTCTGCCCCCCGGCGCCCCGCCACTTCCCCTGGGCCCGGCCCGTCCAGCTGGCGCTGCGCAGCCTCCACATCGCGGCCATGGCCATGGTGGTGGGGGCGCTCCCCTTCGGTGCGGACTTCCAGGCGCTGCGCCTGCCGATCCTGCTCACCGTGGGAAGCGGAGCCCTGCTCTTCGCCATCGACCTGGCCCGGGATGCCGCCATCCTCACCCAGGGGAGCGGCGTGGCCGTGCTGCTGAAGCTGGCCCTGCTGGGTGCAGGCGTGCTGCAACCCTCGGCCCGGCTGCCCTGGTACCTGGCTGCCACCCTGGTGGCCTCCGTGGGCTCCCACATGCCGGGGGCGTGGCGGCATTTCTCCTTCACCCAAGGGAAGGTCATGAGGTACCCGGATTGATGCCAACACCTGCCGAAGCGCTCGCGCTGATCCTCGATCGCATCACGCCCCTCCCGCCGAGGCGCCTGCCCCTGGCGGAGGCCCTGGGCCTGGCGGCGTCGGAGGCCATCGCCTCGGGCGAACAGGTTCCCCCGTTCACCAACTCCGCCATGGACGGCTATGCCGTCCGGGCCGCCGACCTCGCGGAAGCGTCACCGGAAAGCCCCGTGCGCCTGCGGGTACTGGGAGACCTGGCCGCCGGGGCCATGCCGGACCGGGCCGTGGCCGCCGGCACCGCCTGGCGCATCATGACCGGCGCGCCGCTGCCGGAAGGGGCGGATTCCGTGGTGCCCGTGGAGGACACGATCCGCGGCGAGGGCTGGATGGAGGCCCGCAAGCCCCTCCGGAGCGGGATCCACATCCGCCTGGCAGGAGAGGACATCCAGGCCGGACTGGCGCTGGTGGCGGCGGGTCAGGCGCTGCGGCCCGGCGACCTGGGCGTGCTGGCCGCCGTGGGCCTTGCCGCCGTGCCGGTCCATCCGCGGGTCCGCGTGGCCGTGCTCACCACGGGGGACGAGCTGGTGGACGCCTCCGGACAGCCCGGCCCGGGGCAGATCCGCGACGCGAACATCCACGCCATCTGCGCCCAGGTGGCCGCCTGCGGGGCGGTCCCGGTCCCCTTCGCGCGGGTGCCGGATGACCGGGCCGCGCTGGCCTCGGTCCTCCGGGAGGCCATGCAGGCCGACGCGATCCTCACCACCGGCGGCATCTCCGTGGGCGACTACGACTTCATGAAGGGCATGCTGGAGGAGCTGGGCGCCGAGCGCATCTTCTGGAAGGTGGCCCAGAAACCCGGCGGGCCGCTGGGCTTCTGGATGCTCGGCTCCACGCCGGTCTTCGGCATCCCCGGCAATCCCGTGGCCGCCATGCTCATGGTGGAGGAATACGTGCGGCCGGCCCTGCGGCGCATGATGGGCTTCGCGAAGCTCCACCGGCCCCTGGCCGAGGCGGGCCTGGAGGGCGGCTGGACGGGCAAGGCCGGCGACCCCCGCACCACCTTCCTGCGGGTGGTGGCCCGGCGCGAAGGGGAGCGCCTCCAGGCGCGGCTCACGGGCCCGCAGGGATCCGCCATCCTCTCCTCCATGCTCCACGCCAACGCCCTGGCGGTGATTCCTGCGGGCACGGATCGCGTGGAGCCCGGCGGGAAGGTCCAGCTCCACCTCACGGAGCTCGCGGAAGATCACTGATCCCAGTGAGCGTTCAATCAGAGCGGAAAGAACGTTTTTCACCACCAAGGCACCAAGATCACCAAGAACTGCAAAAGCCGTAGGTCTTGGCTTTTCTTGGTGCCTTGGTGTCTTGGTGTCTTGGTGGTGATCCTTGTCTTTCGAAGGCAAGGTCAGATGGCTCTGTTGGTGCTACAACTGCGCGGGGAGGACACCATGGCCATCCGGGTGGTGCGGCTGGGAACGCCGAGAGAGCCCGGAGAGGGCCTGCGGATCGGGACCGTGCGCCGTCCGCCGCGGGGGGTGCCCAAGGCGGAGTTCGCGTCGCGCGATTTCTACGATGTGTGGCTGCCGGAGGCGGCGCCCAGCGAGGCGCTGGTGAAGGAGGCCCAGGCGGCGGCGGACGACCGGGCCTGGGCGGCTTTCCGGAAGAAGTACCGGGCGGAGATGGCCCAGCCCGAGCGGGCACGCCTGCTGGATCTGCTGGTGGCCTTCTCGCAGAAGGCCGATCTGTCCGTGGGCTGCTACTGCGAGGACGAGTCGACGTGCCACCGCTCAGTGCTGCGGGACCTGCTGGCCGAGCGGGGTGCGGATATCCGCTGAAGGCACCGGGCAGCCGCCGGGTCATGGCACACTGAATCTCCACCCCGAGGTCCCCGATGACGGCTGAGCTGCCCTTCCGCGAGAATTACCGATTCCCCTCCAGCTTCTGGAGTGCGAACGTCATCGAGCTCTTCGAACGGGCGGCGTTTTATGCGATGGCCAGCTTCGTTGTGATCTATCTCGGGCAGTTGGGATTCGGAGCAAATTGGCCCGGAGTGATCAACGGGCCATTGTTGTGGGGAACTTTGTACCTCATGCCCATTTTCTCGGGCACCATGGCCGACCGCATCGGTTTCAAGAAAGCCCTGCTCCTCGCCTTCGGTGTCCTAGCCCTGGGATATTTCCTGATGGGAGCCCCTGTCTGGCTGGGCGGGTACCACCTCCAAAGCACCATGACCGATCGCGTGACGGTGGGGTGGCAGGTCTGGGTCACAGTGATCATGGGCATCCAGTTGATTGGCCTTGGCGGGTCCTTCGTCAAACCATGCATTGCAGGCACGGTGCAGAAAACGGCTGGTGCTCGCAAAACGCTCGGGTTCGCCATTTTTTATATGGTCATCAACATCGGAAGTGTCGTGGGCCGAATCGTGGCCTACTTCGTTCGAAGCCAGAAGGGCTTCGACCTGAGCATCATCTTTGCCGTAAGCATGGCCGCAGCCTTGGTGGCCTTTTTTATGGTGCTGATCTTCTACAAGGATCCCGATCTGGAAATGGAAGCGGCGGAGAAGGCCCCTTCCAAGTCGATCCGTGACCTCTTCCTTGGCGTCTTCAAGGCCCTTGGCAATGGCCGGTTTGCCATGTTCATCCTGGTCGCCAGCGGCTTCTACTTCATCTACAACCAGGTCTATACGCTCCTGCCCCTCTATGTGAAACGCACCGTCGAGCTGAGCCCTCGGATTGACTTGTATACCGCCGCAAATCCAATCGTCATCGTGGCTTTCCAGCTTCTAATTACGAAGATGTTTGGCAAGCTTCCACCCATCAAGTCCATCATCATCGGCACGGTCATCATCGGGCTGTCGATGCTGATCAACATCCTGCCGATCTACTTTTCGGGCGGAGTGCAGGAAGGGACAGGATTCTTGTTCTGGGTGCTTCCCCTAGGGTCCGTTTTCGTCATCCTCACGGTTGCTCTCATCGCCTTTGGTGAGCTGTTTGCTTCGAGTCGCCTCTACGAGTACATCGGTTCCTTGTCTCCCAAAGGGCAGGAAGGGCTGTTCCTTGGGTATGCGCAACTCCCCATGGGGATCGGTGCCATCGTCGGGGGGCCCGTGGGCACGCTGTTCTTCAATTACTTCATGTGCCGGAATGCTGAGAAACTCCCGAACGGATTGCTCAAGTTGGACCCCACCTTTGCCACGCTGGGTTGGGTGATTCTGGGTTCCTTCGGTCTCGCCAGCGCCCTGAGCCTGTGGTTCTACAACCGCTGGCTGCAGAAGCAGGCTTGAGGCACCCAAAGAAAAGCGGTTGTAAGCGGAGGTTGGCGGAGGAGCAGAGGAAAGCAGAGAAAGACCTCGTCTGCTTTTCCTCCGCTTTCCTCCGCCCCTCCGTTCTCCTCCGCTTATAAATTCATTTTCCGGAGATAATGGAAGACTGCCCCGAGGTCTCCATGC
>JAMPXL010000077.1 GCA_023701165.1 Geothrix sp.
CGGCAAATTAAACCAAGTAAAATATTTCCATAATTGCCTATGGGTGGCTTCAGACAATTCAATCGACAATGAACTTGGTTTTCTAGTTGTCAAGAATGGTAACAAATTCCAAACCTGTAGTAATTTTATAGCTAACAATTTTAGTAATGCTGAAGGCCTGCACATACCAACCAAGCTTACAGATGATCTTTTCAATATTTCGAGAAAAGTGTTTAATGCCTTCATTGTAAACAAAGCACCTGGTGATCCATCTACAACAAATTTTCAAAAGAATGTACCAAGGCTATATCGAGCCCATTATTCAATTCAGGCAGCTAGGTCAGCTCCCGACATTGCCGAGCGAATTGCGTTTTACTGCACAGCACTTGAAACACTGTTTTCAACCAATTCAGCGGAGCTCTCACACCAGCTTAGTGAAAGAACAGCAGTCTTTTTATCAAATGATCCAGAAACTCGCCTGGAAATTTATAAAAACGTTAAGGCGGCCTACAGCATAAGGTCAAAGTCTGTTCACGGGGATGTCATAAAAAACACCAATGAACAACTCATGGAAACATCCAAATCAATTGACGAAATATTGCGCGCCTGTTTCGTTACCGCCATTAGCAACCGAGAAGCATCGCAAGCCTTTGATTCAAGTAACGAACTACTCGATGGATATATGATCGGACTAATTTTTGGTGGAAGGCGCTGCCCGGCTGAAAACACAGAATCCTAAGAATGTGTTCAATTCCTTAATGCCACTCTCTGCCTAACCCGCGCTCAACTCGGACTCCGCCTGCCCCGCCTTCCTCTCTCTCGGCTTCTAACTACTCCGGCCCCGCCCATGGCCCCCGGCGCAGGCGGGGCCAATCGCTTCATGCGTTGAGCGCGAAACCCGCTACCCCCGCATCATCTCCGCGATGAGGAAGGCCATCTCGAGGCTCTGGGTGCCGTTGAGGCGGGGGTCGCAGCCGGTTTCGTAGGCTTTGGCGAGGTCGGCTTCGGAGAGGCCTTCGCTGCCGCCGGTGCATTCGGTGACGGCCTCGCCGGTGAGCTCGATGTGGACGCCGCCCAGGTGCCCGCCGTGGGCGCGGTGGAGCTCGAAGGCCTGGCGCAGCTCGGACAGGATGGCGGCAAAGTCCCGGGTTTTGAGCCCCGTGGCGCTTTCGGCGCCGTTGCCGTGCATGGGGTCGCAGCTCCAGAGCACGGGGTGGTCCGTGGCCTGCACGGCCTTCAGCAGGGGGGGCAGGGCCTCCTGGATCTTCGCGGCGCCGAAGCGGGAGATGAGGGTGATGCGGCCGGGCTCGCGGTCCGGGTCCAGGCGGTCCAGCAGGGCCGCCAGGTGCTCGGGGCTGGCGCTGGGGCCCACCTTTACGCCGATGGGGTTGCGGATGCCCCGCAGGTACTCGAGGTGGGCGCCGTCCAGCTGGCGGGTGCGCTCGCCCACCCAGAGGGTGTGGGCCCCCAGGTTGTAGTAGGCGGCGGCTTCGCCCACCCAGCGGGTGAGGGCCTCTTCGTAGGGCAGCAGCAGGGCCTCGTGGCTGGTGAAGAAGTCGATGCGCTCCAGCACGTCCCGCTGCACGCCGCCCAGGGCCTCCAGGAAGTCGAGGGATTCGCGCACCTGGTCCAGGGTGCGCCGGTACTCGGGCACCTGGCCGGGGGCGCCGGGCAGCTCCCAGCGCTCGGGGTGGTGCAGGTCGGCGAAGCCGCTGGCGGTGAGGGCCCGCAGGTGGTTCAGGGTGGCGCAGGCGTGGAAGTAGGCCTCCAGCATGCGGCCGGGGTCGGCCCGCCGCGAAGCCTCGTCCGCCTCCAGGCCGTTGATGAGGTCGCCCCGGTAGCTGAGCAGCTCCCGGCCCCGCACCCGCTCCGTGGGCTTGCTGCGGGGCTTGGCGAACTGACCGGCGATGCGGCCCACGCGCACCACGGGCTTGCGCCCGCCGTGGGTGAGGGCCACGGACATCTGGAGCAGCACCCGCAGCTTGCCTTCGATGGCCTCCGGCGTGCAGTCCTGGAACCGCTCGGCGCAGTCGCCGCCCTGCAGCAGGAAGCGGCGGCCCGCGGCGGCCTCGGCCAGCAGGCCCCGCAGCCGGTCCACCTCCTGGGGCACCACCAGGGGCGGCAGGCGCCGCAGGCGGGCCAGCACGGCCTCCAGCTCCGAGGGGTCGGCATAGGCCGGCTGCTGCAGGGCGGGACAGTGCTGCCAGCTGTGGGGATTCCAGGAGGACATCGGACCTCGGGGGCGAGGGTCCAGTCTAGTGCACCTCGCCTGAAATACCTGGATCACCGGGGTGATGGCGAGGTGCACTTCCATCGGGGCATAGCCCCTCTGGTGCCCCATCGCGCAGCCGCGCTGGGGCTGTCACCCCACCGGGGGCACTGCCACGTGGTGCCCATAAGCAGGCCAGATGATCCAGCTATTTCGCGCGGGCACCACTAGCTGCTCACCGGCGGCGGACCGGGCTCGGTCTCCACGGGCGTGATCCAGCGGTAGCCCTCGCCGCCCACGGTGGTGATCCAGGGCTTGCCCTGCTCCTCGCCGAGCTTCTTGCGGAGGTTGGCGATGTGGACGTCCACCGTGCGGGCGCTGGGGCGGGCATCGGGCTCCCAGGCCAGCTGCAGCAGCTCCTTGCGGCTGTGGGTGCGGCCAGCGTGGGTGATGAGGATCTCCAGCAGGCGGAACTCCCGGGGGGTCAGCTCCAGGGGCTTGCCGTCGCGCCGGGCCTCCAGGCGGGGCAGGTCGAAGCGGAAGGGGCCGGAGCGCAGCAGGGGCGGCCGGTCCACGGGGCGGGTGCGGCGCAGGATGGCCTTCACGCGGGCGATGAGCTCCAGCACGGAAAAGGGCTTCACCAGGTAGTCGTCGGCCCCCAGGCTGAGGCCCTTCAGGCGGTCCACCTCCTCGCCGCGGGCGGTGAGCAGCAGCACGGGCACGTCGTCCTTGCCTTCCCGCAGGAGGCGGAGCACCTCGAACCCGTCCAGCTGGGGCAGCATCAGGTCCAGCACGATGAGGTCCGCCCGCCGGGCCGCGTGGGCCGCCAGGGCGGGCACACCGTCCCCGGCCGTCTCGACGGAGTACCCTTCGTAGCCCAGGTTGTTGAGAAGCAGCTGGCAGAGGGACGGCTCGTCCTCCACCACGAGGATGTGGATCACGGTGTCTCGCTCAAGGATCGTGATCCCAAGATGCACGCATTGACTTGGAAGGGCAAGCGGTCCTGGCTGCAATTTCCTAGCAAGGATCCCGATTCAATAGCGGCTGTCGGAGGGTTTCCCGCCGCTGGGCCAATCCTTCGCCTTGGTTGGAAAATCCGGGCGGGGCTGTTGGGTGAAGTAGGCGGACACGTCATAGGCCTCCTGGGCGCTCAGGGGATCCGATCCCCCCAGGGCGCTCATATTGGCCTTCACGAAGGCGGCGGCCTTGCTGGTCCGGGCCATGCCCGCACCGAGGTTGAAGGACCGGGGCCCCCACAGGGGCGGGGTATCCGCGGACCCCTGGCCATCGGCTCCGTGGCAGGCCTCGCAGGCCTTGGCGTAGACGGCCTTGCCGCGGACGGGATCGGCGGGCGCCGGGGCGGTGATGGGGGGATTGCCGCGCCCCTGCACCTCAGCACCCACAGGTACGTCCTTGGACAGCCACCAAATGTAGGCGAGCATCCCGCGCATCGCCTCGCTGTTCGGGAGCAGAGGTTTGCCGTTCATGGAGCGGAGGAAGCAGCCATTGATGCGGTCCTCCAGGGTGCCCACACGGCCGACCCGGGGCAGGTAGGCGGGGAAGCTAGCCCAGAGGCCGACCAGGGGCGCGGCGTTGGCGGCCCGGCCCTCGTCCAGGTGGCAGCTGCTGCAGCTCAGGGCGTTACCTGAGTGGTTGGGGGCGTTTTGGGGGGTGTTGGTGAAGATCTTCCGGCCCAGCCGGATGGCGTCCCCCATGGGCCCTTCGGGAATGGCCGTCCCGGCGGGCGGGTTCATGGGCACCTGCGTCGGCTTCGAAGGCTGCCCGGCCACCAGGCTCAAGCTTAAGACGGCCGCGGCCATCCCGATCAGACCTGCTTTTCCGTTGTGCATGGCGGCTCCCCGCGGCGGATGCCCGCCATGGAGATGCTAGATTCCCCGGGCGCGGACCAGCCCGTGATTGATGTCACAATAGATGGTTTAATAGTTATAAAATAACACAAATTGATATGGATCACCGGTCAGGCCCCAGCCACGGGACCCCCTCCCCAATCGAGCGAAGCGAGGAGCGGGAGCACGCGACCGACGTCGCGCGCGATCGGGGGGGGTGGGAAGCGTGGCCTCACCGGGGGTCGCCGGGCCCTCAGGCGGCGGGGATCTCCAGCAGGGCCGAGAAGCCCTCGCCGGGAGCCGAGGCGAAGGTGAGGCCCCAGCCTTCCTGCTCGGCCACCTGCACCAGCAGGCTCAGGCCCAGGCCCTGGCCTTCGCGCAGGAAGCCCTCCTTGCCGGATTCGCGCAGCCGCTGGAAAGGCTTGCCCAGGGACTTGAGCTGATCCGGCTCCAGGCCGCCGCCCTCGTCGCTCACCTGGATGCAGAAGCGCCGGCGGGCCCGCCAGGTCTCCAGGGTGACGCGGCCCTTCCCGTGGGCCAGGGCGTTCTCCAGCAGGGTGAGCACGGCGGAGCGCAGCGAGGGCAGGGGTGCGTGGCCCGCGTCCAGCGTGAGGCTCAGGTCCAGGGGGCGGCCCTCCATCTCGAAGCCCGGGCGCAGGTCATCGGCCACCTCCTGGAGCCAGGCCTGGGTGGCCTGGCCCCGGGGGCCGGAGGCACCGCCGCCGCGGATCACCCGGAGGCCGGTCTCGATGATGGTGGTGAGGTGGTCCACTTCCTCGCTGATCTTGAGCAGTTCCTCGTCGGCGCGCTCCGGGCTCAGGCGGCCCAGGCGCAGGGAATCGCAGCGGAACTTGAGGATGGCCAGGGGCGTCTTCAGGCTGTGGGTCATGGAGGCGAGGCGGTCGCCGTCCAGCACGGCGCGGCGGCGGGTGCGGTGCCGCAGCCAGAGGCCCAGGAGGATGGCCACCCCCACCAGGCCGGCGATGGCGGACACGGTCCAGTACTGGCGTTTCAGCTTCTTCCGGAAGGCCACCTGCTGGGCGTCGAAGCCCACGCCGCCCAGGTTCCAGCCGTCGCCGAAGGCGTTGGTCTTGGTGTTGGTGCCCAGGGGCAGGGTGGCCAGGCGGAAGGGATCGGCCTGGAGGTTGGGTTCCGCGCCCCAGGGTTGGCGCTTCAGATCGCCGCGGTCGAAGTCTGTCTCCCGGATGAGGCCCATGCGCAGGGCCCGGCTGGGCGCCAGCGAGGCTTCCAGTTCACGCTCGACCTCGGGCGAGCCCGGCCGCCACCGCTTGATGACCAGCCAGCGGTCCGAGAGCAGGACCACCGTGGCCACCTTTCCGAAGTCCGGATCCTGTTCCCGGGGGGGATTCCACTCGAAGCGCTGGGCGACCTCCGCATGGGCCATCCAGCCCAGGTACTGCTGGGCCAGGGCGGGATCCTGCGGCGGCACCAGCCGCTCGCCCTCGCGGATCCAGAGCCGGCGGCCCTCGAAGCGGTCCAGGAGGGCCACCACCAGGGGCTGGTCCGCCAGGAAGCGGCGCACGTCGGGTTCGTCGCCCCGGTGCAGGGTGTGGAGGCTGGGCAGGCTCTTCCAGTGGCGCTCCACGGCCTCGAAGTCCACCCAGTGGGCCTCCATGTAGGCTCCGCGGGCGTTGTTCAGCTGGTCCATCAGGTAGTAGCGCGGCGCGGCGATGAGCATGGCCGCGGTCACCAGGCCCGCCAGCAGGAGCAGGGCGATGCCGCTGCGCTGCTGCAGGCGCTGCCAGCGGGAGAGCCCCAGGCTGGGATGGAGGATGCGGAAGCGGGAGGCGCGGTGGCGGTACATGGGCACTCGGCGGGAAGGATTCCGCCAGCTTACCCGCTGAAGCGGCCCCGCATCAGCCCAGGGCCAGCATCCGCTCCAGGGGCCGGAGGGCCTTCACGCGCAGGGCCTCGTCCAGGCGGATCTCCGGCTTCAGGTCCCGCAGGCAGAGGTAGAGCTTCTCCAGGCTGTTCAGCTTCATGTAGGGGC
>JAMPXL010000078.1 GCA_023701165.1 Geothrix sp.
CAGGCCCATGAGCCGGGCCTTGAGGCGGGCCAGTTCGGTGGGTTCGGCCTTGAAGGGCGCGGCCTGGGTCAGCACGCGGTCACGGAACTCCGCCTTCTGCTTCGGATCGCCGCCATCCAGGGCTTCGACCCAGGCCAGGGTGGCGGGTTCCGTGGGCCGCCACTGGAGGCGGCGGGGGCCGGTGCGGACACCTTCGAGGGGCAGGCCTTCCGCCAGGGGGAGGTCGGCAGCCGTATGGACGAGGGCGCCCGCGCGATCCCAGACCTCCTCGCGCACGGGGAACTGCGAGGCGGGCACCAGGTAGGAGAAGGGGCGCTGGAGGCGGGCCACCAGGAACAGCCGGCCATCCGGCGAGGGCTGCACGTCGGCGTAGAGGCCCGGCTTGCCGAAGGGCTTCAGGACCCCGGTGGCCAGGTCCACGCGCACCAGCTGGGACTGGCCCAGGAACTCGAAGAGGGTCTCGTCGAAGGCGTTCTGGAGCAGATCCTGGTAGGTGGGCGCGGGGGCGGCCTTGCCTGCGTTCTCCTGGATGCGGGGGCCGGCGGGCGCCTCGGGGGCCTTGGGCGCAGGGCCCTGGCCCGCAGGCACGGCCTTGGCGACCAGGCTGCCATCCGCCATCCAGTCCAGGGGGTTGCCCAGCACGGCGTTGAGCTTCAGGCCCTTGATCCGGTGGAGCTTTCCGGTGGCGGCCTCGCCGACCCACAGCTCGGTGGCGTCGGCGACGGTCCCGGTCATCACGAAGCGCGTGCCGTCCGGGGACCAGCGCGGCTGGCCCAGGGCCACACCCGGCGGCAGGGCGAGGGGGCGGGCGGAGCCTCCCTTCACATCCTGGATGGCCAGGGCCCTGAGCCGCTGCGGGGTGTGGGGGCCCCGGGCGCGGAGGTTCAGGCGCAGTCCCGCCAGGCGGGCCATGGGCTGGGCCAGGTCCCGGATGGGGGGATGGCGCTCGACCTCCGCCAGCAGGAAGCGGTCCCCCGCGGGGCTGGCAATCAGGGCGGGCGTCCCGGGCGCGTCCAGCACGGCCTGGATGGCCTTGGGGGCCCTCTGGTAGGGCGTGGGCTGGGCGGCGAGGGCCAGGCACAGGAAGGGCGCGAGGGGGCGCAGCATGGGGGCTCCGGAGGATGGCCAGGAGTCTACCACGCCATGCGAGGTAGGCTCCTAATCCACCCGGAACCGTGCGTGGCTGCCGCCGGGGCCCGGGGTCACCTCCAGCCGGGCGGAGATGCGGGCCTTGACCTCTTCCAGATGGCTGATGAGGCCCACGAGGCGGCCCCCCTGGTTCAGGTCCTCCAGGGTGCGGAGAGCCAGGTCCAGGGCCTCGGGATCGAGGCTGCCGAAGCCCTCGTCGATGAAGACCGTGTCCAGCCGGATGCCGCCCGCGTGGCGCTGCACCACATCTGAAAGGCCCAGGGCGAGGGCCAGGCTGGCCTGGAAGCCTTCGCCACCTGACAGCGAGCTCACGGCCCGGGCGCGGCCCGTGTGGCTGTCGGTGATCTCCAACTCCAGGCCGCCGGCCTTCCGGAGATCCCCGGCGGCCGCGGCCCGGCGCAGGGCGTAGCGCTGCTTGCTCATGCGGCGCAGGCGCTCGGAGGCGGAGACCAGCACCTCGTCGAGGAGGGCGCCCTGCACGTAGCGCTCGAAGGACACCCTGGCGCCATCCTCGCCCTTGGCGATGCGGACCAGGCTGGCGGCGGCGCGGTGGCGGCGCTCCTCGGCGCTCCGCCGGGTCTCGAGGCGGGTGAGGGCCTCCTCCAGGCGCTGGAGGGCGGTCTGCTCGGACTGGGCATGGCCCAGGGCCTCGGCGGCCTGGGCGAAGCGGGCCTGGGCCTCGTCCCGGGTCGCCTGGAGCGCGGGCAGGTCCGGGGCTTCCAGGCCCTCGGCCTGGGCCTCGGCGCGGGCAGAGCGATCCGCGGAGGCAGCGGATTCGGCGGCGTGGGTATCCAGGCTGCGGGCCAGGGAATCCATCTCCTCGGGGCTCCGCCGGGCCAGATCGAAGTCCCCCCGGCTGTGGAAGTGGGCGGCGGCGAGGGCCTCCTCGAAGGCGCCGTTGACGTTCCAGGAATCCGTGCGGGCCGACTCCAGCCGGGTTCCGTGGGCCTTCAGGGTGGCCTGGGCCTCGATGGCCGCCGAGTGGGCGGGGTTCCGGGCTTCGCGGGCGGATTTGAGGCGGGCCTCGGACTGGGCCAGGGCCTCTTCGGCCTCGTGGCGGCGGGCGGAGAGGGCCCCGGGCACTCGCAGCTCCTGGAGGAGGGCGTCCTCGAGCATCTGCCTGCGGGCCTTGGCCCCGGCCTCCTGGACCATGCAGTCCGACAGCCGCTGATGGGTCTCGGCCAGCTGGGCTTCCGCCTGGTTCCGCGCGGCCTCCGCCTCGGCCAGCCGCTGCTCGGCGCGGGCCAGGCCCGCCTCGGCCGCACGGCTGCGATCCAGTTCCTCCCGGTGCCGGGTCTCGATGGCCGCCAGGGTCTCGGATTCCACGGCGGCATGCTCGCCCAGCCGCTCGATCAGGTCCTGGCGCCGGGCGCGGGCGGTCTCGAGGGTGGCGAGGCGGGAGGCGGCGGCATCCTGGGCGCGGGCCAGGGCGGTTTCGGCGTCCTCCTGCAGCTCCAGGGCCTGGCGGAGTTCCTGCTCGTCCGGCAGGTCCACGGAGGGCTGGGCCAGGTGGGGATGGGCTTCGCTGCCGCAGACGGGGCAGGGCTCACCGGGCGCCAGTCCGTGGGCGAGGCGGGCGGCCTGCGCCGCCAGCCGCCGCTCCTGGAGGGCCCGGTGGCGCTCACGGGCACCCTGGACCTCCTGGCGGGCCGCCACCTGCAAGGCGCGGGCGGTCTCCAGGGCGGCGGCGGCGCGTTCGACCTCTTCCCCGGCGCGGTCAAAGTCCTCGCGCTGGGTGCGCTTCTGGCGGACGAGGACCAGCAGGCCCTCCCGTCCCGCCAGCTGGGAGGCCTCGGTCCGCGTGTCCTGGAGGAGGGTCTTCTGGCGGGTGAGCTCCAGCTTGGCGGTCTCGAGGCGGCGCTTCTGCCCGCTGGCCAGATCGTCGAGCCGGCTCCGCTCCAGGGCCGCCTCGCGGGCCTCCTTCCGGGCCAGCTCCAGGGCCTCCAGCTTGGGTTCGAGGTCCTTCAGCCGGTCGATGGTGCGGCGCAGCTCCTCCCGGCGGACCTCGTGCTGCTCGGCTTCGGCCAGGGCGGCTTCGGTCTGGGCGAGGGCCTGGGCCCGGGCTTCGGCGGCCTCCGCCAGACGGGCCTCTTCGCGTTCCAGTTCCTGGACCCGGCCGAGGGCTTCCTCCAGGTGGCGGGCGGCGGGCAGGACGGATTCGCAGCGGCGGGCCCGGTCCAGCTCCGTGCGGCGGGCCTCCATGATGCGGGCGAGGCCCTGGAGGCGGGCCTGCTCCGCCCGGGCCGCCTGGCGTTCCGCGAGCCGCTCGGCGGCGCGGGTGCCTTCCCGCAGGGCCGCGTCCGCCCGGCCGAGCTGATCGCTGGCGGCGGCTTGGTCCAGGGTCCGCTCTTCGGCCAGCAGGGCCGCGGCCTGCAGCCTCCCGGGCAGCTCCTGGGGGGTGGCCACGCCCGCCTGGGAAAGCAGCTGCCGGCTCTCGGCCTGGGCGGTGCGCAGGGCCTCCCGCAGGCCTTTCTCCTCCTCGGCCAGGGCCTCGGTGATGTCGGCGTAGCGGGTGGTCTGGAAGAGGGTCTGGAGGATGGCCTGGCGCTCGCTGGAGCCCGCCAGCATGAACTCCTGGAAGCGGCCCTGGGGCAGCAGGACCACCTGGCGGAACTGGCCGGCCTTGAAGCCCAGGAGGTCCGCCACCTTGGCATCCACAGCGGTGGGCTTCTCCGTGGCCAGGGGCACCTCTGCGCCATTCACCAGCTCCCACAGGTGGGCGGCATAGGGCTGCTTCTTGGTGCCGCCGCCGCGCTGTTTGGGCACCTGCTGCTCCGGGGCCCGCTCCACCCGGTACCGCCGGTCGCCCAGGGCGAAGTCGAAGACCACGCGGGTGGGGGCCTCCGCCGCGGCGAAATGGCTGCGCAGGTCGCGGGTCTCCCGGAGGCCGCCGCTGGTCTGGCCGTAGAGGGCGTAGCTGATGCCGTCGAGGATGCTGGTCTTGCCTGCCCCCGTGGGGCCGTGGATGAGGAAGAAGGACTGCTCCTTCAGGTCGGCGAAGTCCAGGTCCTGGCGCCCGGCATAGGGGCCGAAGGCCTCGAGGGTGAGCCGCAGGGGTTTCACTCGGCACCCTCCCCGGACAGGGTGCGTCCGGCCACCTCGCGGAAGAGGGTCCGCTCCTCCTCATCCATGTCCCGGCCCGCGGTGTCGCGGAAGAAGGCCTCGAAGAGGGTGGCAGGGTCCAGGTCGCGGTCGGAGGGGCGGACCGCATCCTGGGTGGGGGCCGGTCCCGGCGGGGCGGGCTGGATGCCGAGGATGTTCGGATAGATCTGGCGCAGGCGGGCCATGGCGTCCAGCACCGGTCCTTCGTCCAGCAGGTCTAGGAACAGGTAGTCGTCCGGGTTCCCCTGGGGGCCGCGCAGGAGGTCGTCGAAGTGGCCCCGCAGGCGCCGCAGCTCCCGCCGGGGCGTGAGGGCCAGGAATTCTGTCCGCGCGGGGCCGCGGTCCGGGAGTTCCACCAGGGTCAGGCCCTTCTCGTGGGCTGCTTCGGAGGCGCTGTACTTGAGCAGGCTGCCGGCATAGCGCACATGGGCGTAGCCGGCCTGCTGGGGCCGGTGGAGGTGGCCCAGGGCTGCGTAGTCGCAGGCCTTGAACAGCCCCGCATCCACCTCGCCGGTGCCGCCGATGGCCAGGCCCAGTTCCGAGTCCGAGCCCTCGCCCCCGGCCACGAAGGCATGGGCCACGGCCACGAAGCGGCGGCCCCCGGGATGGCTGGCGCGGGCCTGGGCCAATTGGGCCGCCAGGGCGTCCTGGTGGGTGCGGATATCGTCCTGCTGGAGGGCGTGGCGGGCCGTGGCGGGGTCGGCGTAGGGCAGGAGGTGGAAGGCCGCGGATCCGATGAGGACCGGATTCGCCGCTTCCAGGGGACCCACCACATGGAGGCCCTGGGTCTCCAGGAACCCGGAGGCGAAGCCCAGGCGCTCCGGGCTGTCGTGGTTCCCGGCGATGATCAGCACGGGCACGCCCAGGCCCCGCACGAGGCGGTCCAGGGTGTCGTCCAGCAGGGCCACGGCCTCCTTGGGGGGCACGGCGCGGTCGTAGAGGTCCCCGGCCACCACCAGGGCCTCTGCGCGGGTCTCCTTCACCATGGCCGCCACCTGGTCGAGGGCGTGGGCCTGGTCGTCCAGGAGGTTCGCGTTGCAGAGGGTCTTGCCGAGGTGCCAGTCAGAGGTGTGGAGGAATCGCATGGGGTTCCGGAAGAGGCCAGCGGATGGGTTGGTGCGTCCCGAGTATTGCATCCTGGCGCGGGTCCAGCCATGCCGGGGGCGGAACGTCCCTAACTCATGCTTCGCCATGGCCCCGGCCGATAGGAACACGACCTTTGTTCTGGAAGGGAGCGGCCTGTTTCGGCCCGCCCCCGCTTCCGCCCCGGTCCAGGGAGGCCCATGTTCAGCCGCATGACGACCAAGGGGGCGCTGAAATCCGCCGCGGGTCCCGCCGCCACCTGCCTGGGCGAGGGCACCCACTGGCAGGGGGAGGTCCGGACAGGAACCGGCGACCTGCGGGTGGAGGGCACGGTGGAGGGCACCATCCTGAGCGAGGGCCACGTCACCATTGCCCCCACGGGGGTGGTGAAGGGCGCCATCCACGCCCAGCGATTGTCGGTGCTGGGCCGCATCGAAGGGGCCTTCAAGGTATCGGGCTGCCTGGAGATCCTGGGCACGGGATGGGTGGAGGGGGACGTGGAGCTGGGCACCCTGGTGGTGGATCAGGGCGGAACCCTCCAGGGCAGCTGCACCCACCCGGCTCCGCCCGAGGTCAAAGAACCGGTGCCCTTCGTGCCCCGGCGGGATGACCGCGTCCTCGAACGTCCCGGGCATCCGGCCAGCGGAACCCACGGACAGCCGGACCTGATCCAGCCCGGGCGGGGGTCCGGCTGGATGAAG
>JAMPXL010000079.1 GCA_023701165.1 Geothrix sp.
ACCCGCAGCGGGCCTTCCGGGCGCTGGTACTCGATGGCGATGGGGCGCTCGTGGATGAGGCCGGCGGCCATGGCCTTCACGTCGTCCAGCAGCGGCACGGGATCCACCTCTTCCAGCTCCAGTTCCATCTTGCCCGCCTCGATCTTCGAGAGGTCGAGGATGGAGTCGATGAGCCCCAGCAGCGACCGCCCGTTCTGGTAGATGATCTGGAGGTCCTCCTTCGCCTCCAGCCCCAGGCGCCCCTCCGGATCCTGCATGAGCATGCCTGAGAATCCGATGATGGAGTTCAGCGGAGTCCGCAGTTCGTGGCTCATGTTCGCCAGGAACTCATCCTTCAGACGGTCGACTTCCTTGAGCTTCTGGTAGCTCGTAAGCAGGCTCTCGTTCAGCTCCCGCAGCTCCTGGGTCTTCTCCTGGACTTTCTCTTCCAGAGTGCCCGCCCAGGCCTTGAGCTCCACCCGGCTCTGCTCCAGGCCCCGGGTGCGCTCCTGGACGAGCTGCTCCAGGTTGGCCCGGATCTCCTCCAGCTCCCAGATGGTCTCCATGAGCTGCCGCGTGCGTTCCTGGACCCGGTATTCCAGCAGGCGGTTCTGGCGCTCGATCTCGTCCCGGGAAACCCGGAGCTTGTCCGTCATGACTTCGAAGGAGTGGCTCAGGTCCTGGATCTCGTCCCGGGTGGAGACCGTCACCGATACCGTCTCCAGGTTCCCCTGGGCCACCTTCTGGGCGGCCTCCGTGAGCTGGATCACGGGCCGCAGGTAGCGGTTCGACAGGAGGATCGCCACGAGGATGCCCAGGACCAGGGTCACGAAGCCCACCGCAAGGCTGGCGCGGATGTTCTCCCGCACGGCCCGTTGGGTGCTTTCGGTGGTGAAGCCGATGATCAGGGTGCCCACCTGGTCGGCCCTGGGTTCTTCGTAGAAGACCGGGGCCACGGCCACCAGCATGCTGCTTTCCCGGTGGGTGTAGGTGTGGGAGATGCCCTCCCTCAGCACCTGGCCCGTGGCCCAGTCGGGCGTGGTGGGGGTGCTGTCCAGGGCCTCGCCCCCGGCTCCGTAGACGGCGCTGAACCGGAAGGAGGGGATGTTCTGCACCCCCTGGAGCACCTTGGCGATGTCCCGGGTGTTGCCGGCGCTCACCGCCGGGCCCAGGGCATAGCTGGCCGTCTCGGCCACCTGGCGGGCGCTCAGTTCAGCCTGGGTGCGGATCTGCCGCTCCACCCACCGCGGGTAGTACAGCAGGTTGAAGGCGATGAACGAAAGGACCAGGATGCTGATGACGGCGCTCAGCTTGGTCTTGATGGACAAGCGATACATAGGGGGAAGTCCGGGATCGGCTCCAGCCTAGCAGTAGCGCTACAGCTTGAAGAGGTTCACTTCCCGGTTGAGCATGTGGACCTGGACGCCCAGCTGCTCCACGGCCCCGCTGGAGGCGCCGATGGCGCGCTCGCTCTCCAGGGCCTTGCCCAGCACCCGGTTCATGGTCTCCTTCAGGGAGAGCACATGGTTCTCCTGGCGGGCCAGGATCTCGTGCAGGCTGCTGGCCAGGGCCCGGACCTGCTCCGTGGCCCGGGCGATCTCGTCGCTGCCCGTGCTCTGCTCCCGGGTCGAATCCCGGACCACGCTGGTGGCCTCCTGGACGTTCATGGCCAGCGACAGGATGTAGTTGCTGGTCTGCTGCTGCTCCGCCATGACGGAACGGATGGTCTCGACCTGGTGGTGGATGTTGCGGTTGGCCTCGTGGATGAGGGACGCCTGGCCGCCCTGCTGGAGGGTCTCGCTGAGGATGCTCTCCACCACGCTGTCCATTTCGCCGACGGATTCGAGGATCGCCTGGAGGGCCTCCTCGCTCTGGGCCACGGATTCGGCGCCGTCCCGCACCGCGTCGATGCCCAGCTCCACCTGCTGGTAGGCCTTCCGGATCTCGGCCAGGAGCGTCCGGATGATCTGCTGGATCTCCTGGGTGGAACGCCCGGTCTGCTCGGCCAGCTGCTTGATTTCGTCCGCCACCACCGAGAACCCCTTGGACTGCCCGTCGCCGCTCCCGCCCTGGGAGGCGATGATGGCCGCGTTCAGCGCGAGGAGGTTGGTCTGCTGGGCCTGGGCTCCGATGTAGTCCAGGATCTTGGTGATGTCCGCCCCCTGCTGGAGGAGGGTCCGCGTGGTTCCATGGAAATCCTGGACGACCCGGTCGATGACCTGGATCTTGTCCCGGTTCCGGGCCACCAGTTCCATGCCGCGGGCCGCCGTGTGGATCACCCGCTTGGCGTAGCGCTGGGCGATCTTCACGCTGTTGTCGATGGCGGAGGTGCTCTGTTCGAGGTTCTCCGCGAACTCCTTGGTGTGCTCCGCGTGGCCAGCCAGGTGGTCCACGTTCTTGCCCACGTTCTTGATGGCGATGTCGAAATCGCGGATGGCGGAGGTGATGCCCTCCACCACCATCAGCAGCTCGTCCATGCTCTGGTTGATCTGCTGCACGGAGGCGGCCATCTCCACGATGGTGGCGTTGGTGCTCTCGGAGGCCAGGCTCAGCTCCATGGAACTCGCGCTGATGCTGATGGAGGTGTCCGTCAGCTCGTTGATCTCCTGGTGGAAGGACTCGATGAGCTCCCGCTGGCCGTGGCTGGACTGGCGGACCCCGTCGGCGGACTCCCGGATCGCGCTGGAGGCCTTGGCCAGGTCGCGGCTGGCGGAGCGGATCTGGACCACCATGCCCCGCAGGCTCCCCACCATGCGGCCGAAGCCCTGGGCCAGCGTCGCCACCTCATCGTCGCTGTACACCGTCTCCAGGCTGTCGATGCGGCCCTCGCCGACCCGCTGGGTGTTCCGGCTCAGCAGGATCAGGGGCTGCTGAACATCGCGGAGGATCAGCTGGATGAAATAGACCAGGAAGAGCGACGCCAGGACCAGGATGGCGAGGTTGGGCCGGAGGGCCTTCCAGATGGCGTCGGCGTATTCCGCCTCGGGGACCACCGCCCGCAGTTCCGATCCGTCGGGCAGGGACTGGACCACCACGATGTCCCCGGCGCCCTTGGGCTTGATCAGGGATCCGAGCAGGGCCCCGCCCTTGCTGGCCGGGAGCTGGAGCGAAACGCCGCCCCCGCCCCCGAGTTTCAGGCTTCCCATGAAGGCGCCGAGATCCTCGGGTGTGGTGTTCATCTCCTGCACGCAAGCCACGGAGTCCGCCAGGTTCGCCAGTTCGTTCTTCGTGTAGCTCGTGACCTTGGTCCGGATGGAGGACTGCATGGTGAGCCCGGACACCAGGATGGACAGCAGCAGCACCCCACCCGTCATCGCGAGGATGCCGAAGGCGAACTTGGTCCGCAGGCTGGTCAAGAACCGGGACTGGGACTCGTTGAACCCGGGCTGGCCCGCCAGGAGCCGGTAGACCTTCATCAGGTTCTGCTTGGCCAGGAAGTAATGGCTGATGGCTCCCAGGGTGGTCAGCACCATGAACATGGCCGCCGTGATCGAGCTGACCCAGACGCTTTCACCGAGGTAGACCTTCACCCACAGGTAGGCCCCGGCATTCAGGCAGGCGCCCAGGTAGAAGAAGAGCAGCGAGGAGGACTGGGGGAAGCGGGTCAGCGGGCGGTAGAACGCCGGGCCCAGGGACTCCCCGACCAGGGTCCGGCCCAGACGCTGGATCTGGAGCAGGGAGATCCCGGCCGACAGGGCAAACAGGGCCAGGGCCGCCGCCAGTCCCTTGAACGAGAGGCGGAACTCCGGGGGCGCCGCGAAGAGGAACAGCAGCAGGGCCACCACGAATGCGATGAGCCAGACGATCCACGTGCCCGTGCGGAGGCGGTTCAGCACCAGGCTCAGGACAGCGGGGTCCATCCGGACAGAGCCCTCCCCCCTGAGTTCAGGCCGGGGTCCAGAGATGGAATCGTGCGGCGCCATATTCGCGTATTTCGGCCAAACTCCAGCCGGCCTGTAATTCCAGCTCAGTCCGCCGGTCTGTTTCGAAGACCAGGACCCCTCCCGGGCCCATCCAGAGCTTCAGCCGGGCCGCCATCTGGCCCCACAGGGCCCCTGCCTGGTCGTAGGGCGGATCCAGGAACACCACGGCCTGGCCGCAGAAGGCCCCTTCCGGCAGCCGCTTCAGATCGGTCCGGAGCGCCTTGATTCCCGTCCCGGCGGTGTTCCGGACCAGGCATGACCACCCAGGCTCGGCAGCCTCCACACAGGTGACCGGCCCATACCTCCTCGAATGGGCCTCCAGGCCCACGGCCCCGGTGCCCGCGCAGAGGTCGAGAAAGGGGCCGCTGGGCCAGCGCTGGAGGATGGAGAACAGGGCCTCCCGGGCCCGGTCCGAGGTGGGCCTCACCCGCAGGTCTCCGGGCGGGGGCGCCACGAGGCGGCGGCCCTTCAGGGTTCCGGCGATGATGCGCACGCCGGGACCGGGATCAGTAGGCCCAGCGCAGCAGGGTCGACCCCCAGGTGAACCCGGCGCCGAAGGCCGACAGCACCACCAGGTCGCCCTTGGCCATGCGCTTCTCCTCGAAGGCCTGGTGCAGCGCCGTGGGGATGGTGGCCGTGGTGGTGTTGGCGTAGCGGTCGATGTTCACCATCATGCGGGCCGGGTCCAGCTCCAGCCGCCTGGCGGCGGCATCCATGATGCGGATGTTGGCCTGGTGGGGCACGAAGAGCTTGAGCTGGTCGCCCGTGAAGCCGTTCCGGTCCATGAGCAGCTTGCTGTTGTCGGCCATCTCGCGCACGGCGTTCTTGAACACTTCGCTGCCGGCCTGGTGGATGTAGTGCTCTTTGGCGGCCACGGTCTCCGCCGTGGCGGGCTTCAGGGAGCCGCCGGCCGGCATGTAGAGGAAGCAGCCACCGGAGCCGTCGACCTTGTGCTCGAAATCGAGGATGCCCAGGCCGTCCTCCACCCGCTCCACGATGGCCGCGCCGGCGCCGTCCCCGAAGAGCACCGAGGTGGCCCGGTCCTCGAGGTTGATGATGGTGGACATGATGTCCACGCCCACCACGGCGGCCCGCTTGATGCCGCCCGCGGCCACCAGGCTGGCGGCCGTCGTCAGGGCGTAGAGGAAGCCGGAGCAGGCGGCGTTCAGGTCGAAGCCAAAGGCGTTGGTGGCGCCCACGGCGTCCTGGATGCGGCAGGCCGTGGCCGGGAACAGGGTGTCGGGCGTCACCGTGGTGACCAGGATCAGGTCCAGCTCCGAAGCCTTGATGCCGCGGTTGTCCAGCGCCATCTGGAGCGCGGGGGTCCCCAGCTGGGAGGCGCCGGTGCCGGGCTCAGCCCAGCGGCGCTCGCGAATGCCGGTGCGGGTCCGGATCCACTCGTCGTTGGTCTCCATGATCTTGGACAGATCGTCGTTGGTGACCACCCTGGGAGGAAAACACTGCCCAGTGGCTGTGATTCCGACGGGGGCGGCAAGGCGACGGTTCAAAGGAGCCTCCGGACACGAAACGGTCATTCTCGCACGGATGGCGCGGTCCGTCAGCGGTCCTTCCGGAGGCGGTGCAGCAGCGCCAGGAGCCGGTCCGGGTCCAGCAGGGGAACCTCCTGCTCTCCCACCTTGCAAAGCCCCGCCAGGATGGGATGCCAGGGATCGCCTTCAGGCGCCTCCCGCCACCCCGCTTCCGGAACCTCAACCTCCAGGGTGCCGATCAGGCGTTCGAGGGGAAGGCCCAGCCGGCGCCTGAGCACCGCCATCACCGAGGCTGGCGGCAACGGCCCGGAGGCGCCGGTCATGGCCCCCCAGTCCAGCACGGGCAGGAATTCGCCCTGGTGAAGCACCACCCCCTCGATGCCGCGGGGCCCTCCGGGAAGGGACGTGGCCTGCGTGAAGGTCACCACTTCGCGGAGATCGATGACCGGCACCAGCAGCTGGCGCCCGGCAGCCCAGACATGGAGCAGCGTGCGGGATTCAGTCATGGGCCACCCGCCGCATGAGGGAATCCATGGCCAGACCCATCAGCGCCTCGGGATCCAGCACCCACAGGATGCCCTCCTCCTGGAGGCTTCCGCC
>JAMPXL010000080.1 GCA_023701165.1 Geothrix sp.
ATCCCGCCAAGATCAGCCCCCGGGGCATCGAAGGGCCGCCAGATCTTGTCGTGGAGATTCTCAGCCCCAGCACTGCCTCCAAGGACACTGTCCGCAAGCGCTGGACCTACGAAGCCGCCGGCGTCCCCGAATACCTCATCGTCGACCCCGACGAACAGGTAGGCCTCCTGCTCCGCCTGGAGAACCGCCGCTACGAAGAAGCCCAGCGCGTGGCCTGGGGAACCCTGGTGGGGCTACTGGGTGAGCGGTTGAGCATCACCGTGGAGTGAGGGCGGGCAGAGACTGGGGTTTCATGGCCTCGAGATGGGGTGATAGGCGCGCAATGCCAACTACCAGCAGCACCTGGCTCTAGCCGCAAAGATCAGATCCTCAGTGGGGATCCTGCATCTTCACTCTAAGACGGTCAGTGCGGCTCACAGACCAACCTGAAACCTTCCCATTGCCGTTGAACTCTACCTTCGAGAACCCGTATTCCCACGTGTAACGGCCCGGTTTCGTCGGGGTTCCTTGAGCGGCCAGAACCTCGTCCTTGGAAGAGCCGACCGTGAAATAGCCATTAGAAGAAGTGGGGGCAACTGGAACCATCTTTACTTTTAAGCGATCGGTACGGCTCCCGTACCAACTGGAAACCTTACCATTCCGGTCGAACTCAACCTTCGAGAACCCGTATTCCCACGTGTACTGGCCCGGTTTCGTCGGAGTCCCCTGGACAGTAAGAACTTCATCCTTGGAAGAGCCGATCGTGAAATAGCCTAGCAGGAGCGGTTGTTTAGGTTCTTCCTTGGCCTCTTCGCTCGGCGCCTTCTTCACCTCGGGTTCTTTCTTCGTGGACTTTGATGGGATGGCGACAGGCCCTACAAACGGCACCGGCGTTGGGGCAGGAATGATCAAAGGTGCCGGTGCAAGAGCAACGGGCGGCCTCGGGGCCTCACTTCGTGACATAAAATAGTGATAGAGATTGGTCTTTAACTTGAACTCACGAATGTTCCACAACGTCTCTGCCGGGAGTGAGCCAAAGCGATGGGAGCTATAGTCATCCCTAAGACCTGTTGCAACGGATATTTCCTGTGTTTGATGTGGCCGAAGATCAAGTGAGAGTTCGAACCACCTGGTTTCTGAATGCTCGGATGAGTTCTTTGGGTTGTAGGTCTGCACATTCACCATCGCCCTGGAGATGGTGAAGTTCGATGCGTTATACAGGGTGCAGCGAAATCGCCCCGAATAGCCCACACCTCCATTCCCCGTGATGACAGAATCGGGGACACCCAAATTCGCTGGATCGAACTCGAAGTTCACGACAAAGACAAGCACGGCAAGCCCTGCCGCGGCAAGAATCGCCAGAGCTGCTCGTAATTTTACCAATATCCCATTGCGGACCACACATGTGGCCACCAGCATCACCAAAGCCCATAGCGCTACGCCAACCAGCCCTCCGGACCACGGATGGTTTATTTTGGCGCCACCAACAGCCGCGCCAAGGCCCGCAAGGATCAGAAAGAGATATGCTGCCCACTTAAATTCAGTTTCTGATGTTTCGCTCATCTGGGACAACCCCCTCAACGATTGGCTGCCAACGGCGAGCTTGCGCGTGTCGCAACGCCTACCCAACCCGCCTTTTCCATCTCCAGAACGGGCGTCGAATGGCGCCCATTCTGGAGCCTAAACATTCGGATCCGTCGCGTTCAAATCCACGGGCTTGGGGGCCTCCTCCGCCGGCTTGGGCCGGCCCCAGATGCGGTTCTCCACGGGCTGGACATTGGCCTTGTCCCGGGCCTCCTTCACCTTCTGGATGGCCTCCGCGTCGCTGCCGGATTTCGGCATGGTGCCCGGTTTGAAGGCCAGGTGCAGCACCCGGTCCGTGGTGGCGCCAGTGGCGAGCAGGCCGGTGTAGCGGTCGACATCAGCCCACTCCATGCCCGCAGGGGCCTCGAACTCTTCCCGAGGGGTCGTGGGCAGGGCCGCCTTCATGAAGTCGATCCAGATGGGCAGCGCCACCTTGGCGCCATCGGCGCCGCGGAAGATGGTCTTCTTTTCGTCCAGGCCCACCCAGACGCCGCACACCACGCGGGTGGAGAAGCCGATGAACCAGCCGTCCGTGTGGTCGTCCGTGGTGCCGGTCTTGCCCGCCACGGGCCAGTTCAGCTCGTTGCTCTTGGCGCCGGTGCCGCTGTTCGCCACACCCTGGAGGCACTGGATGAGCTGGTAGGTGCTCTGGGGATCCAGCACCTGTTCGCTGGCGACACCACCATGGCTCTCCAGGATCCGGCCGTTGCGGTCCACCACCTTCCTGATGAAGAAGGGGGGCGGCGCCTGGAGGCCGCCGTTGGCGATGGTGGCGTAGCCGCGCACCATCTCCTTCAGGGTGAGGTCGGCGGAGCCCAGGGCCATGCTGGGATAGGGGGGGATGCTGCCGGTGATGCCGCATTTCCGCGCGAAATCGATGACGTTCAGGACCCCCGTTTCCTCCAGGGTCCGCACGGCGGGCACGTTGCGGGAATCCCGCAGGGCCTCCCAGATGGGGATGGGGCCCCAGAAATCGCGCTCGTAGTTCTTGGGTTCGTAGGGCTTCACTCCGGCCCGCAGGGGCTTGAAGTCCGAGGTGCCATCCGGATTCGTGACCGTGAGGAAATCCACGGTGTCGAGGAAGCGCGTGGGCACGTCCTCCACCATGGAGGCGGGCGTCTTCCCGGCGGTGAAGGCCGCGCCGTAGACGAAGGCCTTCATGGTGGAGCCCACCTGGCGCAGGGCCTGGGTGGTGCGGTTGAACTTGGACCGGTTGAACTCGTAGCCGCCCACCATGGCGCGGATCTCGCCGCTCCTCGGGTCCACGGCCATGAGGGCGCCCTCCACCGCGGGATCCTGATCCAGTTCCAGCGCCTTGGGCGTGCCGTCCTCCGCCGCCTTCACGATGAACAGCGGCGAAGCCCCCCGGGGCAGCAGCTTCTGGATGTCCTTGCCCGCCCAGGCGAAGGCGCTCTCCGGGACCTCCAGCTGCACTTTGCCGATGCGCACCTGGGCCTTGCCGCCCTTCCAGCCGAGGATGACGCCGCGGATGCTGTCGCCGGCCTCGAAGTAGCGCTTCCAGCCGCTCAGCTGGATGGTCTCCGGATCCGTCACGAACTGGACCGCATCCTTCCGGAAGCCCCGGCGCCGGTCCACGGCCTTCACGCCGGCCCGCACGGCCTCGTTGGCGGCCTCCTGCCAGAAGCTGTTCACGGTGGTCATCACTTCCAGACCGCCGTTCAGCACCTGCTCGCGCCCGTATTTTTCATAGAGGTACTTCCGCACCTCCTCGACCACATAGGGCGCCACGGCCTCTTCCCGGGCGTTCTCCCGGGCCAGGCGGATGGGCTTGTCGATGAGCAGGCTGGCCTCCGGGGCCTTGAGGTAGTCCTCCTTCACCATGCGCAGCAGCACATGGTTCCGGCGGGACTTCGCCGCGGCGCGGGCCTTGGGATCGGGGTTGTAGGGGTTGTACCAGTTCGGGTTCTGGACCAGCCCCGCCAGCAGGGCGCACTCCTCCACGTTGAGCTGGGGGGCGCTCTTCCCGAAGTAGAACTCCGCGGCGGCCTCGATGCCGTAGCGCCCGCCGCCGAAGTACACCTCGTTGGCGTACATCTCCATGATCTGCTTCTTGGAGTAGGCCTTCTCCAGCTTGCGGGCGAGGATGATCTCCTTCAGCTTCCGGTCCAGGCGCTTCTGGCGCTTGGCCGTCACCGTGCGGATGAGCTGCATGGTGAGGGTCGATCCCCCCTCCCGGCGCCGGCCGAAGCTGGTGATGAAGTTCACGCCGGCCCGGGCGAAGCCCCGCCCGGAGATGCCGCTGTGGCCCCAGAAGTCCGTATCCTCCGTGGCCACCAGCGCGTTGACGAAAGCCTTGGGGATGTCGCCGTAGGGGATCACCACCCGGTGCTCCTCGGCGAAGATGCCGATGACGTTGCCGTTCTGGTCCAGCACCTTCGTGATGGTCTTGGGCACGCGGATCGCGAACATGGTGAGGAAGCTGTCCGCATCCCTGGACAGCACGGACCAGGACACCGCCAGGGTGGCTGCGCCGGCGGCGGTGAGGGCCAGAAGGGCCCATAGCGCCCGGCCGAGCCACCGGCGGGAAGGGGTGGAGGAGGATGCCTGCTTGGAAGCCATGCCCCAAGGATAGCGTTAGAGTGATCCCATGCCCCAGCGACTGATCCTCGTGGCCAAGGTCAAATCCCCGCACCTGGGGTCCACCCTAGGTGCGGCGCTGCCGCCGTTCCTCGACCGGGGCTGGGCCGTGACCGGGGAACCGGCCCTCGCCGAGGCCTGGGGGCAGGCGGGCCTGGACCCGGCCCGTCTGGTCCTGGATGCGGAACTCGGCACCTCCGAGCCTCCCGCCGACCTCTGCCTGGTGCTGGGAGGCGACGGAACCCTGCTCCACGCAGCCCGGCGCGTGGGCCTGCGGGGCACTCCGATCCTGGGGATCAACCTCGGCTCCCTGGGCTTCCTCACGGCCCATCCGGTCCCCGCCGCCGCCGCCGCTGTGCAGGCCTTCCTGGCGGGCGCCCTCATGCCGGACCAGAGGCTCATGCTCGAGGCGGAACTCTGGCGCGGCGGCAGACTCCTGGCGCAGAACACGGTGCTGAACGACGCCGTCGTGGCCAAGGGGGCCCTGGCCCGCATCATGGACATGCGCCTGCGCGTGGGAGACCAGGATGCGGGCCCCATCAAGGCGGATGGCCTCATCGTCGCCACGCCCACGGGCTCCACGGCCTATTCGCTGTCCGCCGGCGGCCCCATCCTGCATCCCAGCCTGGAGGCCTTCGTCATCGCCCCCATCTGCCCCCACACGCTCACCCTGCGGCCGACGGTGGTGCCCGCCGCCCGGCCCATCACCATCACGCTGGAGGAGGCCGAAGACGCCCACCTCACGCTGGACGGCCAGGTGGGCTTCCAGCTGCTGCCCGGAGACCAGGTGCGGCTGCGCCAGGCCGAGGCCCGCATCACCCTGCTCCAGCAGCCCGGCCTCGATTTCTTCGCCCTGCTTCAGCAGAAGCTGCACTGGGGGGATCGGTAGGTCTCCGGTCTGTCCCCCACAGACCGCCCGGTCCGCACCCCATTCCCAACCATCTGGTCGGCGGCGGTCTGCGCCGCGGCCCGCTTGTGACCACGTGCACACGGGGCGGGCCTGACACTTCCCCCTAGTAGGACCTGCGTCCCTGCATGGAGTCTCCATGGCCCTCAAAGAACGACCCAAACCCTTTCTGCTGCCGGAGTACTGCAAGGGCTGCGGCCGGTGTCTCGACGCCTGCGCCAAGGACTGCATCACGCTCAGCGACCAGATCAACCCTCTGACGGGCCTGGTGCCCGTGGAGCTGGACCTGACGAACTGCAATGCCTGCGGCATGTGCATGGACGCCTGCCCCGAGCCCTACGGCTTGCGCCCCGCCCATGAGGGCGAGATCCAGGACTTCGAGCTGGAGGATCCCGCCAAGCTCTTCGGGGTGAAGCCCAGCGATGCCCCCACCCCCGTGGACATCCCCAACGAAGTGCTGCCCCTGCCCCGCACGGAGCCCCTGGTCATCAAGGGCACCTACGCCTCGGCCCTGGGCGCCCTGCTGGCGGGCTGCCGCCACGTCTACGGCTACCCCATCACCCCCTCCACCGAGGGCGCCGAGCTCATGGCCAAGTTCCTGCCCAAGCTCGACGGCACCTTCATCCAGGCCGTCAGCGAAGTGGCCGCCGTGAACATGATGTACGGCACCGCCGGCGCGGGCCTGCCCACCATGACCTTCACCTCCTCGCCGGGCTTCAGCCTGATGCTGGAAGGCGTGTCCTACATGATCGGCGCGGA
>JAMPXL010000081.1 GCA_023701165.1 Geothrix sp.
CCCTCGGCTACCGCTGGGTCGTGGCCGTCCTCACCACCCACGTGGCCCGGGGCGTCACCCAGCGGGACCTGGATCTGGCGGAGGCCCTGGACCAGATGTACCTGGAGCACCTGTAGGCCCGGCCCCTACCGGGGCTTCACCGGCGATCCGTTCGGCGGCAGGCGGTTGAAGCGGTCCTGCATGGACTTCACCTTCGTGAGGTCCAGCTTCTGGGGATTCGAGGGGTCGGAGGAGACCAGGTCGCTGAGTTCGAGGGTGCCGTGGCTGGGCGGCGGGGCCGTGAAGGCCCGGGAGAGGCGTTCCCGCAGGCCATCGAGGTAGAGGCCGAAGGCTTCGCGGCGGGGCAGGCTGCGGTAGGCCAGGTCCCACACTTCGACGGTGGCGCCCGCTGGCGTCCTGCCGGAAGGCTTCGCGGGCCGGGCCGCCGCCCCGAGCACGAGGCCATCCCAGCAGCCTGCGGGTGCCAGGCGGATCTGGATGAGGGGGTCGGTACCCAGGTCCGTGTGGAAGTCCAGGGACAGGTCCACCGGCCCCCCCTGGGCGGCGAGGAACGCGGGGAACAACAGGCAGCACAGGATGCGCATGGGGTCAGGGATGGCGCGGTCCGGGCGGGGGGTTCCCCGGCTAGAATTTCCGCGGCTTGGGCTTGCCCGTACGGGGCGCGGGCTTGCGGGCGGGCCGGTCTCCGGGGCCTTCCCGGCGCGGGCCCGAGGGCCGATCCGCGGCGCTGAAGCTGCGGCGGGGCCGGGCCTCGCCCTCCTCGCGGCGCGGGCGGGCCGGCCGGTCGCCGGGACCCGTCCTGGGACCCGCGGAGCAGTGGGGCCGCGCCTCGCCGTCCTCGCGGCGGGGCCGGGCGGGACGATCCGTGGCGCCAAAGGGACGGCGGGGGCGCTCATCGCCTTCGGGCCGGGGACGGCCGGGACGGTCCGAGGGGCCGGCGCTGCGGGGCGGCCGGGCATCGCCATCCTCGCGGCGGGGCCGGGCGGGACGATCCGTGGCGCCGAAGGGACGGCGGGGGCGCTCATCGCCTTCGGGCCGGGACCGGCCGGGACGGTCCGAGGGGCCGGAGCTGCGGGGCGGCCGGGCATCGCCATCTACGCGGCGGGGCCGGGACGTGCGGGCCGGGGCGGTCTCGTCGCGGGTGTCGAAGCGCTTGGCGCGGGCCACGCGCTTGAGCTTGTGGTCGCGGGTCTCCGTGGGCTGGTAGATGCCCTCTTCGCCCTTCACGCCCGAGACGGCGCGATGCATGCGGGCCTGGTTGCGGAGGGCCTTCATGGCCGCTTCCATGTCCGCGGGCATGGGGGCCGTGACGGTGACCTGCTCTTCGGTGACGGGGTGCTTGAAGCCCAGCAGCTCGGCATGCAGGGCCTGGCGGTCCAGCAGGGGGCTTTCGGTGCCGTAGACCTGGTCGCCCAGCAGGGGGAAGCCGCGGTCCGCGAACTGCACGCGGATCTGGTTGCGGCGGCCGGTCTCCAGCTTGACCTCCACCACGGTGTGGCCGGGCAGGCGCTCGATCACGCGGTAGTGGGTGACGGCCTCCTTGGCGCCCGCGGGCATGCGCTTGCCGCCGGGGCCCTTGCGGGGCGTGGCCACGGACATCTTCAGGGACTTGGCGTGCTCGATGAGGTGGCCCGCCAGGGTGCCGCTGTTCTCGGGCAGCTCACCCACGAGCACGGCGTAGTAGATGCGCTGGAGGCGGTGCAGCTCGAAGTGTTTTTTCAGGCCGTGCAGGGCCTCGGGGGTCTTGGCGAAGACGAGCACACCGCTGGTGAAGCGGTCCAGGCGGTGGACGATGAAGAGGTTGAAGCGCTTGAAGCCGCGGCGGCGGTAGGACTCGGTGATGGCCTCGGCCAGGCTGGGCTCGCCGCCCTGCTCGGCGGGCACGGTCAGCAGGCCCGCGGGCTTGAAGACGAAGAGGAGGTGGTTGTCCTCCCAGAGGGTCTCGAAGGGCCCGGCCTGGAGCTTGCGGGCGGCGGGCAGCACGTCATAGGTCAGCTCGGGATCGAAGATCACCTTCACGGTGTCCCCGGGGTTGAGCCGGTGGCCGTGCTTCTCGGCGGTCTCCCCGTTCACGGTGACGCAGCGGCCATCGATGAAGCCCTTGGCCTGCCGGTGGCTGATCACCATCACCTTGTGCAGTTCCGAGGCCAGCGCCGAGCCTTCGTGTTCCGCTTTCCATTCCCGTTCGATGCGTGCCATGGCAGCGCCCTCCGTCATCGCCCCGCGTCCTTGCAAACGCCGAGCGGACGACTAGAAGATCACGGAAAAGCCTTGATTCCTAACAAAAAGGGAGCGGCATGGCAGCTCCCTTTTTGCCGGTCATGGGCGGAAATCCTACTTCTTGGCGCCCTTGGCGAAGTCGCCGGCCTTGACCACCACGAAGGCCTCGGGGCGGAGGTGCTTGCGGAGGGCGGCGTTGACCTCGTCCAGCTTCAGGGCCTTCACCTTGGCTTCGATCTCCGCGTCGAAGCGCACGGAGCGGCCCAGGTAGAGGCTGCGGCCCAGCCAGCCGGCGATGGAACGGTCTTCCTGGCGGGCGGTCTGCTCTCCCTGGAGCCAGGTGGTGCGGGCGAAGTCCAGCTCCTCCTGGGTGAAGCCGTCCTTCAGGGCCTTCTGGATCTCGTCGTCGAAGGCGGCCTCCAGCTTGGCGGCGTTCTCGGGCGCGTAGATGGCATAGGCCTGCCAGCTGGTGACGGGATCGAGGCTGCCCACGTTCGCGAAGGACCCGGCGCCGTAGCTGAAGCCCTCCTTCTGGCGGAGGCGGTCCGCCAGGCGGCTCTTCAGCGCGCCGCCGCCCAGGATCTGGTTGGCCATGAGGAAGGCGGGGTAGTCGGCGTCCGTGTCCTTCATGGCCCAGCGGCTCTGGGCCAGGAAGAAGGCGCCCTTCTTGTCGGGCGTCTCGATGGCGTGGCGCTGGCCCGCGGGGGCCTTCAGGCGGGCGGCCACCCGCTCGTAGGCGGCGGGGGAGGACCAGCCGCCGAAGAGGTCGGCCACCAGCTTCTGCACGTCCGCGGCGTCGAAGTCGCCGGAGGCGGTGAACTCGCCGTGGCTGGCGCCGTAGAAGGCCTGGTGGAAAGCCTTCAGGTCCTCAGGCTTGAGGGTCTTCAGCTCTTCGAGCCGGGTGTCGGGGCCACGGTAGGCCGAGGGATGGCCCGCAGGATAGGCTTCGAAGGTCCGGCCCATGAACTCCATGGCCTTGGCCTGGGGTTCGCTGCGCTGGGACTCGATGCCCGTGGCGGCCTGCTTCACCAGGGTGTCCAGCTCCGCGGCGGGGAAGGCGGGTTCGCGCAGGATCTCGGCCACCAGCTTGAGGGCGGCGGCCACGTTTTCGCGGGGGACGGTGAGGCGGGCGGTGGCGGAGGTGGGGCCGCCCGTGACCATGACCTGGGCCCGCAGCTTGTCGAAGGTGTCCGTGAGCTCCTGGCGGCTGCGCTTGGCGGTGCCGCGCATGAGCATGCTGCCGGTGAACTCGGGCACGGACTTGCGGTCCATGAGGTCCGCCTCGCGGCCGAAACGCAGGGTGAGCTGCAGGGCTGCGAGGGCGCCCTTGGTCTTCTTGGAGAGCAGGGCGCCCTTCAGGCCGTTGGGAGCCGTGAAGCGGACGGTGCGGGCATCCACCTGCTCGGGACTGGCGTCGAAGGCCTCGCCCTGGGCGATGACCTCCCTGCCCTTGTAGTCCTTCACCAGGGCGGCGACATCAGGCACCGCAGGGATCTCGGTGCGGTCCGGCTTTTCTGTGGGGAGGTACTGGGCCAGGGTGCGGTTGCTGGGCTTGAAGGTGGCCACGGCCGCTGCCTGCACATCCTCCTGCTTGGCGCCCAGGCTCCAGTCCCGGTCGAAGAAGAGGTGGCGCCAGTCGCCGGCGGCCATGCCTTCGCTGAGGGCCACGGCCAGGTTCTTGGTGTCGGAGAAGGTCTGGTCCACGGCCTTGCGCACCTTGGCCTGGGCGCGTTCCAGTTCGGCGGCGGTGAAGGGGTTCGCCGGGAGGTTCTCCAGCTCCTTCAGCAGCACCTCCTTGACCTTCTCCGTGTCCCCGTCCTTGGGCAGCATCACGCCGAACAGGAGCAGGCCCGGATCCTGGGTGGTGAAGGCGAAGTTGAACACCTGGGCGGCGAGCTTGGTCTCCACCAGGGCCTTGTAGAGCCGGCCGCCGGGAGCGTCGGCCAGGATGGAGCCGGCCAGGTCCAGGTAGCTGCGGCTGGCGTGGAAGCCCGGCGCGACGTGGTAGCCCACCATGAGGAGCGGCGTGCCGCCCACGCGGCGGATGGTGACGCTGCGCTCGCCGTCCTGGGTGGGATCCAGGGTGTAGGTGGGCTCGAGGGTCCGGGCGGGTTTCGGCAGGGCGCCCAGGGTCTGGTTGATGCGGGCCAGGGCCTTGGCCTCGTCGAACTTGCCCGCCACCACCAGGATGGCGTTGTCCGGCTGGTAGTAGTTCTTGTAGAAGGCGCGGAGGTGGGCCACGTCCACCTTCTCGATGTCCGTGCGGGCGCCGATGGTGGACTTGCCGTAGTTGTGCCAGTCGAAGGCCACGGCCTGGATGCGCTGGAGGGTCACGCGGATGGGGTTGTTCTCCCCGTTCTCGAACTCGTTGCGCACCACGGTCATCTCGCCGCTCTTGCCGTCCTCGCCCCACAGCGTCTTCTTGTCGAAGTGGCTGTTCACCATGCGGTCGGCCTCGAGGTCCAGGGCCTTGGCCAGGTTCTCCTCACTGGCGGGAAAGGAGATGTAGTAGTTCGTGCGGTCCAGGGAGGTGGTGCCGTTGAAGTCGCCGCCCAGTTCATTGAGCAGCTGGGGCACGTTGGGATGCCTGGGGGTGCCCTTGAAGACCATGTGCTCCAGCAGGTGGGCCATGCCCGTCTCGCCGTAGTTCTCGTGGCGGCTGCCCACCAGGTAGGTGAGGTTGGTCGTGATGGTGGGCTTGCTGGCATCCGGGAAGAGCAGCACCCGCAGGCCGTTGGCCAGCCGGTACTCGGTGATGCCCTCCACCGTGACCCCCTTGACGGGGGCGGGCAGGGCCACTGGGTCAGCGGCCTTGGCGGTCTTGACCTTGGAGGCGGCCTTGGCCCCGGGAGCCGCGGGCTTGGGGGGTTCTCCCGCCACCAGCGCGAAGGCCAGGGCCCCGCACAGGGGCAGCATGAGTCGACGGGAGAGGGACATGTGACCTCCAGGTTGTGAAAGAATCCCATGGGGAAGCCATCAGCATACGCGGCATGCCGGAAGGCATTTGTTAAGAATTGTTAAGATCCCTTTGGGGGAGGTTTTCCATGGATTCTGATATTGCCAACAAAATCATCGATTTCATTTTCGACGCCACGGGGATGAACTCCATCATCTGCGACCGGGACGGGACGATCATCGCCGCCAAAATCAGTTCCCGCGTCGGCGCCGTCCACACCGGCGCGCAGAAGATGCTCCGGGAGAACCTGCCCCACATCGCCATCAGCGCCGAGGAGGAGGCCGCTTCCGGTGGGATCGTCCGGGCCGGCGTGAGCCTGCCCCTGCGGCACAACGGCGACCTGATCGGGTCCATCGGCATCACGGGCGACCCCGAGAAGACGCTGCTGGTCACGAAGATGGCCGCGGGCCTGATCTCGAAGGATCTCCGGGAACGGGAGATCCTCAACGACCTCCTGGGCCACGCCGCCCAGATGGACGCCGCCGTATCGACCATCCTTTCCACCGTGGAGGCGGTGAATGCCTCCCAGATGAAAGCCTCCGGCATGGTCGATCATGTGGAACGCCTCATCCACGCCTCCTTCGAGGACATCAAGACCACAGACGAGGTGGTGGAGACCATCCAGTCCCTCGCCAGCAAC
>JAMPXL010000082.1 GCA_023701165.1 Geothrix sp.
CCCGGTAGGCGGCCACCTTCTGGAGCAGGCGGGCGTGTTCGAGGGCCCGGTTCAGGACCACCTCCACTTCCGACAGGCGGAACGGCTTCTGCACCAGGTCGTAGGCGCCGCGCTTGAGGGCCTCGATGCTGGTGTCCAGGGTGGCGTAGGCCGTGACCAGGATGCAGAGCGTATCCGGGAAGCGCAGCTTGAGGCTGGCGATGAGCTCCAGGCCCGTCGGTCCGCCCGGCATGTGGAGGTCCGTGAGCACCACGGGGAAGGACCGGAGGGCCATGCGGGCCAGGGCCTCGTCGGCGCTGGCGGCGGTCTCGGCGGTGTAGCCCCGCTCCATCAGGGATTCCAGCAGGGAACTGCGCACGCCGGGATCATCGTCCACGATGAGGAGCGGATCCTGGATCATGAGGCGGGCCTCGTATGGGCCAGGGTGCGTTCGTAGATCTTGGCTTCGAGGAAGATGCGCAGCACCTCGGCATCCAGCAGGTTCACCTTGGCCTCCTGCTCCAGGATCTCCAGGCTGCGCTCCACGCTCACGGCGGCCTTGTAGGGGCGGTCGGCGGCGGTGAGGGCGTCGTACACGTCCGACACGGCCATGAGCTTGCTCTGCACGGGGATGTCCGGTTCCTTGAGCTGGCGGGGGTAGCCCTTGCCGTTCAGCCGCTCGTGGTGGGCCCAGGCGATCTCCGGCACCCCGGCCAGCTCGCTGGTCCAGGGGATCTGGCTCAGGAAGCGGAAGGTGTGGGTGACGTGGCTCTGGATCTCCTCCCGCTCGGCGGCGGAGAGGCTGCCCTTGGGGATCTTCAGCAGGTCCAGGTCATGGGCCTCGATGAGGGTGCGGCTGCCCCCGGTCCAGTGCTGGTAGGTGAGGTCCTCCAGCAGATTCAGCTCCAGGGCCACCTCCTGGGGCAGCACCGTGGGCTCGTTGCTGCGCCGGACCAGCTCCACCAGGCGGCGGGTCTCCTCCTCCTGCTGGCGGAGCAGGGCCCCCACCTGGCCGTGGTCGAAGGCGCTGCCTTTGCTCCAGGCCTCCAGCAGGCGGTCCCGCATGGATTCGAGGGCGCGCTGATGCAGCCGCTGGAAGATGCTTTCCAGCCGCTCGCCTTCGATCTTCTTCGCCTTCACCAGCACCTGCTCCCGGACGCCCACCTTGCCGAAGTCGTGGAGCAGGCTGGCGTAGCGGATCTCCCGGATCTGGATGGCGGTGAAGTGGAGGTCTCCGAAACGGCCGTTGGGCGTCAGGTTCACCGCCTCGGCCAGGCCCACGGTGAGGTCCGCCACCCGGCTGGAATGGCCGGAGGTGCTGGGATCGCGGGCCTCGATGGCGGTCACGGAGGCGTTCACGAAGCCCTCGAAGAGCTTCTCGATGTCGTTCTTCAGCCCCAGGATCTCCTGGGTGCGGGCCTCCACCATGCGCTCGAGGTTGTGCTGGTACTCCTCGTTCTCCCGCACCAGCCGGTAGTGCTCCAGGGCGCGCTCCAGGCTGGCCTCGATCTCCGCCAGCTTGAAGGGCTTCTGGATGAAGTCGTAGGCCCCGCGCTTGAGGGCCTGGATGGCCGATTCCGTGGTGGCATAGCCGGTCATGAGGATGCCCATGGCCCGGGGATCGTCGTCGTGGATGGCGCGCAGCAGCTCCAGGCCCGACAGCCCGCCGGGCATGTTCAGGTCCGTGAAGATCACCGGGAAGTGCTTCTCCCGCACCAGGGCCAGGGCCTGGGCGCCGCCTTCGGCCCCTTCCGCCGCGTAGCCCTGGTCCGTCAGGGCCTCCACCAGCAGGTTCCGCAGGTCCGCTTCATCGTCCACGATGAGGATGGGGATGGGGGGGGTGAGAGGCACACCGGCTCCAGATACCCCCCCTCATCGGATGAGGGGGGCCAGGGGGATAGTTTGGGCCCGGGGCGCCTACTGGACGGCCCCGGCCTCGACCTGGAGCTGGCCATCGCGGATTTCCAGCCGCGCCCGTCCGCCGGGCTGGAGCTGGGCCCGGAGGATGAGGCGGGAGAGGGGATTGACCACGGCCTGCTGGATGAGGCGCTTCAGCGGCCGGGCGCCGTAGTGGGGATCGAAGCCCTCGGAAGCCAGCCAATCCAGGGTGGCCTCCGGCACCTCCAGGTCCACCCGCTGGGCCTGGAGCATGGCCTCCACGCGCTTCAGCTGGATGCGGGCCACGGCCTTCATGTCCTCCCGGTCCAGGGAGCGGAAGATCACCACTTCGTCCAGGCGGTTGAGGAATTCCGGGCGGAAGTGGCCGTGCAGGGCGGCCTGGACCGCCCCCTGGGCCTTCGAGGGATCGCCCCCGGCGTCGTAGATGGCCTGGCTGCCCAGGTTGGTGGTCATGAGGACGACGGTGTTGCGGAAGTTGACCGTGCGGCCCTGGCCGTCCGTGAGGCGGCCGTCCTCCAGCACCTGGAGGAAGAGGTCGAAGGTGCGCGGATGGGCCTTCTCCATCTCGTCGAGGAGGATCACGGCGTAGGGGCGGCGGCGGATGGCCTCCGTGAGGCGGCCCCCCTCCTCGTAGCCCACGTAGCCCGGCGCGGCGCCGATGAGGCGGGTGGCGTCCGCCTCGTGGGTGAACTCGCTCATGTCGATGCGGACCAGGGCGTTCTCGTCGTCGAAGAGGAACTCCGCCAGGGCCCGGGCCACTTCCGTCTTGCCCACGCCCGTGGGCCCCAGGAACAGGAAGCTGCCGATGGGCCGCTTGGGATCGCCCAGGCCCGCACGGTTGCGGCGCAGGGCATCGGCGATGGCCGTGAGGGCCGGGTCCTGGCCCACCACGCGCTCGCGGAGGCGGGCCTCCATCTTCAGGAGCTTCTCGACTTCGCCCTCGAGGATGCGGCTCACGGGAATGCCGGTCCAGCGGCTCACGATGGCGGCGACATCCGGCTCGCCCACCTCCAGGCGCAGCATGGCGCTCTCCTTGGGCGAGGCCGCCGCGAGCTGCTTCTCCAGGGCCGGGATCTCGCCGTATTCGAGCCGCGAGGCCCGCTCGTACTCGCCCTTCGTCTTCGCCTGGTCCAGCTCGAGGCGCAGGTCGTCCAGCTTCTTCTGGAGCCCGCGGGTGCCTTCGATGACCTGCTTTTCGTTCTCCCACTGGGCCCGCAGATGGCTCAATTCCTCGTTCAGTTCCGCCAGCTCCTTGTCCAGTTCTGCCAGCCGCGCGCGGCTGGCAGCATCCTTTTCCTTGGTCAGCGAATGCCGCTCCAGCTGCAGCTGCACCTCGCGGCGCTCGCGGACGTCGATCTCCGTGGGGCGGCTGTCGATCTGCATGCGCACGGCGCTGGCGGCCTCGTCCATGAGGTCCACGGCCTTGTCCGGCAGGAAGCGGTCGGCGATGTAGCGGTGGCTCAGCTGGGCGGCGGCCACCAGCGCCGCGTCCTGGATGCGCACCCCATGGTGCAGCTCGTAGCGCTCCTTCAGGCCCCGCAGGATGGAGATGGCGTCCTCCACGCCGGGCTCCTCCACGAAGACCGGCTGGAAGCGGCGCTCCAGGGCCGCGTCCTTCTCGATGTGCTGGCGGTACTCGTCCAGGGTGGTGGCGCCGATGCAGCGCAGCTCGCCCCGGGCCAGGGCCGGCTTCAGCAGGTTGGCGGCATCCATGCCGCCGGACACGGCGCCGGCGCCCACCAGCAGGTGCAGCTCGTCGATGAAGAGGACGATCCGGCCCCCGGCCTTCTCCACCTCTTCGAGGATGCCCTTCAGGCGCTCCTCGAACTGGCCCCGGTACTGGGTGCCGGCCACCAGGGAGCCCATGTCCAGGCCCATGACGCGCAGGCCCTTGAGGCTCTCCGGCACGTCGCGCTTGTGGATGCGCTGGGCCAGGCCCTCCACGATGGCGGTCTTGCCCACGCCGGGCTCGCCGATGAGCACGGGGTTGTTCTTGGTGCGCCGCGAGAGCACCTGCAGGAGGCGGCGGACCTCCTCATCCCGGCCGATGACCGGGTCCAGCTTCCCGGCGGCCGCCAGGGCCGTGTAGTCCTTGGCGTACTTCTCCAGGCTGGCGAACTTCTCCTCGGCCTTCTCGTCCTCCACCTTGGCGCCCTTGCGGGTGTCGCGGATGGCGGCTTCCAGCGTCATCCGGTCCAGGCCGAAGCGCTCCAGCACCCTCTTGGCGTCCGTGTGGGCGTTGGCGAGGGCCAGCAGCAGGGCATCCGTGGCCAGGAAGCGGTCGCCCAGGCCCCGGCCCGTGTCGCTGGCCACCTCCAGGAAGTGGCGGAAGGCCGCGCCCACCTGGGGCTCGGAACCGCCCACGGCCCGGGGCAGCTTCGCGATCAGATCCTCTGCGGCATCCACCAGGCCCTGGGCGGTGTCCGGCGCCAGGCCGGCCCGTTCCAGCAGGGGGCGAAGCCCGGCCTCGGGGGCCAGCAGGGCCCCGAACAGGTGCTGGGGCACCAGCTCCGGATGCTGGTCCTGCACCGCCCGCTGCCGCGCCGCCACCAGCGCATCGTTGGCTTTCTGGGTGAAGGGGAGGAGGGACATGGCGCACCTCCCCTTCAGGATGATCTAAATCTGGCATCAATCAACCTAGCTCATCCTCCGGAGCGGCCCTGCCGGCGGGTTCCCGGGGCCTACAGCGCCGTCCTCGGCTGCACGGCGGCATGGGCCAGCAGCAGGCCCGTCAGCAGGGCGATGGCCACGAAGAGGGCCTGGAAGGCGGTGTCGAGGCCCACCACCAGCTGCTTCTGGATGATGAATTCCAGCCCCTTGAAGCCCAGGCCTCCGGGCACCAGCACCATGAGGCCCGGCAGCAGGGTCACGACGGAGGGGCGGCGCGTGAGGCGGGTGTAGAGATTGCTGCCCAGGCCGAGGATGAAGGCCCCCAGGCCCACGCCGAACTGGGGTCCCAGCAGCGCCGAGCCGTGGCGGGTCCCGTAGAAGGCCAGGGCGCAGGCGGCGAAGATCCAGGGCAGGTCCCGGGGCCGGGCCTTGAAGATCACCACGAAGGCGGCCGCCGCCAGCAGCAGGATCGGCAGCACGGCCCAGGCCGGCAGGGGCAGGGGCGTCCCCAGCAGGGCGCGGTCCAGGAGGGGGCCGGTCAGGCGCTGGCCCAGGGCCACGCCGAAGCCCAGGGAGAGGAAGGTCATGGCCGTGTCCATCAGGCGCGCCGTGCCCGCCACCAGGTTGCCCGTGGCCAGCTCGTTCATGGACACCACCAGGCGCAGCCCCGGCACCAGCACGATGAGGCCCGCCACCGTGAGGATCTGGGGCGAGACCTGGGGGAAGCGCCAGGCGGCCGCCACCGCCAGGAAGCCCACCAGCACCCCGGCCACGGGATGGACCAGCCGCGCCAGGCCGGCCCTGCGGCCCAGCAACACCACCGCCAGGCCCACCAGCATGCCCAGCAGGGCCGTGAGGACCATCTCCCGCCAGCCCCCGCCCAGGAACATGGCGGCGGGTGCTGAGCCCAGGCCGAAGCACAGCACCGTCAGCCAGGGGCCCCAGCGGTCCGGGGCCGAGAGGATGCCCCGCACGCGGCTCCGGGCCTCGGCGGCATCGATCTGGCCGTCGATGAGGGCGTCCGTGGCCTCCTGCAGGTCCGACAGCTTCTCCAGGTTGGTCTCTCCCGCCGGGCTGCGCTGGATGAAGGTCCAGTGGTGGCCGCCCTGGCCCAGCGAGGCGAAGAAGGCCGTGGGCAGGCCGAAGAACTGGCCGTCCAGGCCCAGGCGGCGGCAGACCCGCTCCAGGGCGTCCTCGAAGCGGTGGGCGGGGATGCCGTAGGCCTGGAAGGCCCGGCCCAGCTCCAGGCAGAAGGCCACTTCCGGCGGCGGGGCGGGGGGCGGGGTCGGCGGCGCGTCCATGCCC
>JAMPXL010000083.1 GCA_023701165.1 Geothrix sp.
CGTCGAGCTGGGCCACGGGCTCGTCCCAGAGCTGGATGGGGGCCCGGGTGGCCAGGGCCCGCGCCAGGCCCACGCGGTGGCGTTCGCCACCGGAAAGCCGCGTGGCGGGCCGGTCCGCGAGGAAGGTCAGGTCCAGCTCCGCCAGGGCCTCGGCCACGCCCGAGAGGTCGTCGCCCCAGGCATAGCGGCCCTGGGCCACCACCTCGCGCACGGGGAAGGCGAACTCGAAGTGCGCTTCCTGGCCCACCCAGGCGAGCTTCCGGCCCCGCTCCGGGATGGGGATTCGCGACAGAAGCTGTCCATTCCAATGGATGGCCCCCCCGGCCGGGAGAAGGCCCGCGAGGGCCTGGATCAGCGTGGACTTGCCCGCCCCGTTGGGGCCCACCACGGCCACGAGCTCGCCCGGACCCAGGTCCAGGCTCACCGCTTCCAGGCGGCCGGGAACCGAGAGGGCGGAGGCGTGGAGGGCGGGCGTCACCGCGGCCTCCGCAGCAGCCACAGGAAGAAGGGCCCGCCCACGAGGGCCGTGACGACGCCCAGCCGCAGGCCCAGCGGGAAGATGCGGGTGACGAGGTCGCAGGCGAGCAGGAAGGCGGCACCGCCCAGCATGGCGTAGGGCAGGAGGCGCCGGTGGTCGGGGCCGAAGGCCAGGCGCAGCACGTGGGGCACCACCAGGCCCACGAAACCGACGATGCCCGCCACGGCCGTGGCCAGGGCCGTGAGCAGGGTGGACAGGAGGATCAGCTGGCGCCGCAGGCGCCGCACGTCCACGCCGAGGCTCTGGGCGCTGTCCTCCCCAAGGCTCAGCAGGTCCATGGCCCGGCCCAGGGGCAGCAGCAGCAGGCAGGCGGCGAGGATGGCGGGCACGCCCATCCACACGTGCTCCCAGCTGCGGCTCTCCAGGCCACCCATGAGCCAGAAGAGGATCTGGGCATTCACCTCGAAGTGGCCGGCCGTGGTGGTGAGCAGGAAGCTGGTGCCCGCGCCCAGGAGGGCGTTGAGGGCGACGCCCGAGAGCAGCAGCCGCTCGGCCCCGGCGCCCCGCTGGGCCAGCATCAGCACGGCGCCGGTGGCCGCGAAGGCGCCGAGCACCGAGGCCAGGGGCAGGGCCCACAGGGTGGCCGCGGCGAAGCCCGTGGCCGGGACCAGGGCCAGCACGGCCACGGCGCCCAGGGCGCCGCCGCTGCTCACACCCAGCAGGCCGGGGCTGGCCAGGGGATTGCGGAAGAAGGCCTGCATCACCACGCCGCTGGCGCCCAGGGCCGCGCCCACGGCCATGCCCACGAGGGCGCGCGGCAGGCGGAAGTCGCGCACCACCGTGCGGGCGATGTCATCCCCCCCGCCGGTCAGGGCGGACAGCACCTGGGCGTAGGAGAGCCGCAGCTCCCCGAAGGCCAGCGAGGCCAGGAAGGCCAGGGCCAGCAGCGCCAGGAGGGTGGGAATGGCAAGCCGGGACTTCACCGGAACCGCTCGGGATGCAGGGCCCGGGCCAGGCGCTCATAGACCTCGATGCGGTGGTGGGAGACGCTGGACATGAGGGCCCCGGGGATGACCACGAAGCGCCCGGCCTTGAAGGCGGGCAGGGCACGGTAGTGGGGGATTGCCGCCAGGCGGGCGCGGATGTCGGCGCCGTCGGGCCGGTCCCCGGTCACTACCAGCGCCTCGGCATTCCAGGTGAGCACTTTCTCCGAAGGCGTAGGCGCGTGGCCCTTGAGCCCGGCTTCGGCTGCCACGTTGAGGGCCCCGGCGTGGTCGCAGAGGTCCTGGAAGGTGGTGCCGGAGCCGGCGGTGAAGGGATAGGCCCCGGCGGTGAGCACCCGCACGGGGCGGGCCCCCTTGAGCCGGTCCGCGAGGGTCTGCACCCGGGCGCGGCACTGGGCGATGAGGGCTTCAGCCCGGGCCTCCTGGCCCAGTTCGTGGCCCAGGAGGCGGAGGCTGGCGTAGACGTCTTCCAGCGTGTCGAAGCGGTCCAGCACCACGAGCCGGACCCCGGCCCGCCGGAGCAGGGCCAGGGTCTCGGGGCGGGTGAAGCTGGCGGCCAGCACCAGGTCCGGCCGGAAGCGCAGCACGCTTTCCGCATCGCTGTCCTTGATGGCGGGGAACCGCTTGGCTTCCGCGGCCACAGCGCTGAAGCGGCCGTCCTGGGCGATGTGGCTCAGGGCCGCGATCTGGCCGGGATCCGCCAGGGCCAGCAGCAGCTCGTCGGTGCCCACGGCCTGGCTCACCACCCGCTGGGGTTTGGCCGCCCCAAGTGGCAGCGAAAAGATCAGGAGACCAAAGAGCAGGACGGCTTGAACGCAGGAACACAGAGGACGCAGAAATCCCACAGAGGGCACAGAGAACTGCGGGGCGGCTGCCAGGCCCCCCCGGACCGGAGATTTTCTCTGTGTCCTCTGCGGCCCTCTGTGCTCTCTGTGCTCCTCGTTTCCTGCTCTCCGGACGCCAGGATGTGCCATCACCACCTCCAGGTCGCGGCCAGGGTCCAGCGGGGCCCGGGGGCGGGGAAGCCGTAGACCAGGCTGGCATCGCCCTCCTGATCGTAGCGGCCGCTGACCCAATCCTGGACGCTCATCTTCTTCTGGAGCAGGTGCTCGCCGCGCAGCGCCAGCACCAGGTTCTTCGCGGGCTCGTGGGAGAGGCCCAGGCTCAGGTCACGGTAGGGCCTGCGGGTGCTGACCACCTCGTAGCTGGTGTCATTCAGGTCGTAGCGCGGGCCCACGTGGGCGAGGCGCACGTCGGCGCGCCAGGCCTTCGACTGGGCGAAGCCCGCCAGGGAGGCGGTGAAGAAGGGGTGCCGCAGGATGGCCGTGTTCTTCGGGCCGAAGCGGTCGGCCCCGGTGTTGTGGTCCAGGTCGCGGGTCTCCTGGCTGCGGAGGATGGCGTCGGCTCCGTAGGCCACGTCCCCGCCGCCGCGCCAGCCCAGGGCGCCTTCGAGGCTCTGGGCGCGGATGGCGCCCTGGTTCGCGTAGTGGGAAGTGAACAGGGCGGGCCAGGCGAAGCTGGTGTCGTAGACGTAGGCCAGCAGGTCGCTGATGCGGGTGCGCTGGGCCTCCAGGCGGTATTCCCAGTGGCCTGCAAACCGTCCCGTGGCGCCGACCTGGAAGGTGCGGCTGCGCTCGGGGCGGATGGCATAGGCCTTTCCGTCCAGGCTCTCCGCCTGGGCGTTGAGGGTGAACTCCGTGGTGTTGGGCATGCGGAAACCCTGGCCGGCGCTGGCGTAGAGGCGCAGTTCCGGCGCGGCCGCCCAGTTGAGCCCCGTGCGCCAGGTGCCCGCCTCGGCGCTGCCGGCGCGGCTGCGCAGGCCCGAGTCGGCGCGGGTGAGGTCGCGGTGGCCCGCGTCGCGGCGCAGGCCGGACACCCAGTCGAGGCCCTCGGCGATCGTCCAGCGGGCCTCCAGGGCCCCGGCCAGGTCGCGGCCCTCGCCCCGGTAGCGCACGGCGGCGTAGGTGGCGGGGTCGTAGTAGTTCTGGGCCCGGCTGGTGTCTTCGCGGCCTTCGAGGCGGCCGGAGAGGCGCAGGGCCTGGCTCGGCGTCCAGTGCAGGGTGAGCTGATTCTCCAGCCGCCGGAAATCGCGCTCTGTTTGCTGGCGCCGGGGGCCGCTGGGGTCGCCCGTGCTGCCGGACAGGACCTGGAGGGTGTTCTCCAGGATGAGGCCCGGAGCCAGGGCCCAGCGCAGGCTGGCGCCCCAGCTCTCCTGGCGCGTGCGCATCTCCCGCTGGGGTTCGTAGCTGCGGGCCGCAGGCCAGCCCGCGGTGGTGAAGGGCACGGAGGCCGTCTGGCCGCTGTTGCGGTAGAAGGCGGTCAGGTCGGCATCGCCGAAGGCCGTCCCCAGGCGCAGGAAGCCGCCGGCCTGGCGGAAGGCGTCATCGGGGAATCCGCTCTCCTGCTTCTGGGCCTCGGCCCCGGCGGCGATCCACCCGCGGGAACCCGTGATCTGCGCCTGGGCGGTGCCGCCGAGCAGCCCGTCCGTGCCGGTCTTCAGGCCCGCCTGGCCGTGGAAGCCCTGAGGGCCGCGACCCGCGCTGGTGAGCGAGATGACACCGCCGATGGCGTCGCTGCCGTAGAGCACCGAGGCGGGGCCCAGCACCAGTTCCACGCGGGCGATGCCCACGAGGCTGAAGGCGCCGAGGTCGGGGCTCACGGCCGTGGGGTCGTTCAGGCGCAGGCCATCCAGCAGCACCACCACGTTGCGGCTGAGGGTGCCGTTGAGGAAGGCCGAGGCCTGCTTGCCGGTGCTGCCGGTGGCCATGACGGCCCCGGGCTGGAGGACCTCCAGCAGCTCGGACAGCGTGCGGCTGCCCAGGCGGGCCAGCTCCTCGGCCTCGACGATGCGCACCGGGGCCGGTGTGCGGGTGACTTCCACCGGCTGGGCCTCGGCGCTCACCGTGACCGTGGCCTCGGCGGGCCGCTTGTCTTCGGCCGAGAGGGAAAGGGCGGACACAGCCGCCAGGGAGAAGAGAACTCGGGCAGAACCCATCATGCCTCCACGCATGACGTCGCGGCGGCTGGGCGGATCCCCAGAGGCGGGAAACCATGGCCCAGCCCGTTCCCACGACGGGGGGTGAGGTGCAGGACCGGTCTCCGGGCTCGCACGCGACAGGGGCCTTTCAGCTCCCTCCGAGCCTTCCCGGGACGATCCCAGTGACTCGGACTTGAGGTCTCACACCCGGTGACGCATGGGCGTGGTGCATACCGTTGCGGGGCAGCGCAGGAATCTCACCTGCTTCCCGTGCATCCAGCACGAAAGTGTCAGGGCCTCAGAGAACCACAGCCGGGGCGCCGGACGCAAGTAGAATGGTCGGATGAACGCACCCATCGGCATCATCGGCGGCAGTGGTCTCTACCGGATGGAGGGCCTGGCCCTCGACCGGGCGGTGGCGGTGGACACGCCCTTCGGGGCGCCCTCGGGCCCCGTGCATCTCGGCACCCTGGACGGCGTCCCCGTGGCCTTCCTGGCCCGGCACGGCGAGGGGCACCGCTTCACGCCCAGCGAAGTGAACTACCGCGCCAACATCTGGGCCCTCAAATCCGTGGGCGTCGAGCGGCTGATCTCGGTATCGGCCGTGGGCAGCCTCCAGGCCTGGCACAAGCCCGGCGAGCTGCGGCTCGTGGGGCAGTTCATCGACAAGACCCGCCACCGCGAGGACACCTTCTTCGGGGGAGGCCTGGTGGCCCATGTGAGCTTCGCGAAACCCACCTGCGACCAGGTCACGGAGGCGCTCCTGGCCGAAGGGCGTGCCCTGTCCCTGCCCATTGAGGGCCAGGCCCTCTACGTGTGCATGGAGGGCCCGGCCTTCTCCACCCGCGCCGAAAGCCGCCTGCACCAGAGCTGGGGCGCCGATCTCATCGGCATGACCCAGGTGACGGAGGCCCGCCTCGCCCGGGAGGCCGAACTCTGCTACGCCTGCATCGCCCTGGTGACGGACTACGATGCCTGGCGCGAGGAGGAGGAGGGCGTGGACGCGGCCTCGGTGCTGGAGGTCATGCACGCCAACGTGGACAAGGCCCAGCGCCTGCTGCGCCAGGTGGTGCCCCAGCTGTCCGCCCAGTCGCGGGCCTGCGCCTGTGGCGGGGCCCTGAAGGCGGCACTCTACACGGCGCCGGAGCAAGTGCCGCAGGAGGCCCGGGAGCGCCTGGACCTGCTGGTGGCCAAGTACGGCTACGGGACGACCTAGGGTCTGTTTTCAAAGTGGGGTGTGGCCGCGCAAGGGGCGCCGCCCAAGCGAGACAAGGAGAACGACGATGGCGATAGCGGCACTATCGGCGA
>JAMPXL010000084.1 GCA_023701165.1 Geothrix sp.
CCCCGCCGCCGGCGGCGGGGTGAACACCGCCGCGCCATCCTGCGAGACCACCGCGCGGACGATGCCCGGGGCCACCACCCCCGTCAGGAAGATCATCGAGATGCTCTTCAGGTTCCGCTTGAGGAAGATGACCGTCAGCCCTCCGATGGCGAACAAGGCCGTGGTGCGGACCAGCCAGCCCAGGACCGAGGTCCAGGTGGGGTGCGCGAAGATGTTCTCGAAGTCGCGCCCCATGGCCAGGGCGTAGAGGGTGGGAAGGAGGGAACCCAGCCCCCCGTACAGGAACCGCTTCGGCCCCGAGATCACGACCCCGTTCATGAAGGCCCCCCTGGCTTCTGATGCTGGATGCGATCAGAAAATAGGCCTTTTTTGCCTCAAGGGAAGGGCCAAATGGGAGATCAGCGCGCCGGACGCGCACCCCGGGCCACCGGACATCCGCCCGAAGCGCAGGATCCGCAGGCGCTGCCCCCGGGGCGGTTTCCGCCCCGGAAGTCCTGGAACGCGCCCCGCAGGAAGTAGAGGGCCGCCAGCGAGGCCGCGGATGCCGTGATCAGAGTCTGGAAGCTCATGGCCGCCTCACGCGAAACCCAGGGCGCGGCCCACGGCCACCGTCGCCCAGGCCAGACCCCAGCCCAGGACCAGGCCGTAGGCCACCGTGAATCCGGCCCAGCCCCAGCTGCCCGCCTCGCGGCGGATCATGGCGATGGTGCCCAGGCAGGGCGTGTAGATCAGGGTGAAGATCATGAAGGCCAGGGCCGTGAGGGGGCTCAGGCCCGACCCGTCCCGGAGCGCCACCTGGAGCGGGCTGAGCTGCTCGCCCTCCTTGGGCTCCTCGCTGGCCTGGTGGATGACGGCCATGGTGGAGACCACGATCTCCTTGGCCACGAAGCCGGCCGTAAGCGCGATGACATCCTTCCAGGCCTCAGGCCGCTTGTGATCCGGGTCGAGGATGGGCCGCAGCAGGGGCTCCACCTTCTGGCCCAGCCGGGCGGCGAGGCTGGTGTTGACGATGCGGCTCTCGTGGGCCAGCTGGAGGGCCCGGAGACGATCCTCGGCCTCGGCTTCCGGCAGCTTCAGCGCGGCCACGGCCTGACGCTGCTGCTGGTATTCCAGGGTCCACTCGCGGTTGGCGATGCCCGGATAGCGCGACAGGAACCAGATCAGCGTGGCGCCCGCAAAGATGGTGGTGCCGGCGCGGGTGAGGAAGACCGAGCCCTTCTCCCACATGTGGATGAGCGTGGCCTTGAGCACCGGCAGGCGGTAGGGGGGCAGCTCCATCACGAAGGGCGAGCTGGGCCCGCTGAAGAGCGCGCTGCGGAGCATGCGGCCCATGAGCACCGCCAGACCCAGGCCCAGGAAGTGCATGGCGATGATGACCAGGGCCGCCTTGAACGGAGCGAAGAAGGTCCCCGCGATGACGATGAAGACCTGCAGGCGCGCCGAGCAGCTCACCAGGGGGGTCACGAGGATCGTGATGAGGCGGTCCTGGCGGCTTTCGATGGTGCGGGCGGCCTGGATGGCGGGCACGTTGCAGCCGCTGCCCATGATGAGGGGGATGAAGCTCTTCCCGTGGAGGCCCATGACGTGCATGAGCCGGTCCATGATGAAGGCCGCCCGGGCCATGTAGCCCGTGTCCTCCAGGAAGGCGATGCAGCCCATGAGGATCATGATCACGGGCACGAAGACGATCACTGCGCTCACGCCGGGGATGACGCCGTCCACCAGCAGGCTGGTCAGCTCGCCCGCAGGGAGGCGGGCCTCCGCGAAGCCCGCCAGGGCCTTGAAGCCCTCGCCGATCCAGTCCTGGGGGATCTTCCCGAGGATGAAGGAGAGGGAGTACACCAGGGCCAGGATGCCCAGGAAGATGGGGATGCCGAGCCAGCGGTGCGTGAGGATCGCATCCAGCCTGGCGGTGGGCGTCGTCTTCTCGTCCGGGGCCGTGGCCACTTCCTTCACCAGGCCGTGGGCGAAGCCGTAGCGGCGCTCGGCCACCAGGGTGGCGCCGTCGGCGCCCAGGTGCGGCTCGAGGAAGGCGAAGCTCTTGGCCAGCTGCTGGCCGATGGCCTCGGCGGCATGGCTTTCCGCCACCACCCGCTTGGCCTCGGCGTTGTTCTCCAGCAGCTGGAGGGCCAGCCACCGGGGGGGCATGGAGGCTTCCAGGCGTTCGTCGCGGCAGATCTCCGTCTGGAGCTTGGCCAGTTCGCCTTCGATGTCGTGGCCGTAGTCCACGGTGATGCGGCGGCAGCGGGTGGATTCGCCCCGGGCCAGGGTCGCGAGCAGCGACTTCAGCTCGGGAATGCCCTGGTCGCGGTTGCCCACGGTGGGGATCACGGGACCGCCCAGCAGGAGCTCCAGGGCCGGCACATCGATGCGGACCCCGCGGCTCTCGGCATCGTCCACCATGTTGAGGACGAAGGCCACGGGCTTGCCCAGCTCCAGCAGCTGGGTGCTGAGGTAGAGGTTGCGCTCCAGGTTCGAGGCGTCGAGGACGTTCAGGACCAGGTCCACCTCGGGCGAGGCCAGGAACTGCGCGGCGACGCGCTCGTCCTCGCTGCGGGAGGCCAGCGAATAGGTGCCGGGCAGGTCCACCACTTCCAGCACCGAGCCGTCCTGCTCGAAGGTGCCGCTGCGCCGCTCCACGGTGACGCCGGGCCAGTTGCCCACGTGGTGGCGCGCGCCGGTGAGCGCGTTGAAGAGGGTGGTCTTCCCGCAGTTGGGATTGCCCGCCAGGGCGATGGTGAGGGTCATCAGGCCACCCGGTGGACGAGGATGCAGGAGCTCTCGTCCCGCCGCAGGGAGAGGTGGTACCCCTTGATCACGAGCTCCATGGGATCGCCCATGGGCGCCAGCTTCTCCACGCGCAGGTGGGCGCCGCGGATGAAGCCCATTTCCAGCAGGCGCTGGCGGACCTGGCCATGGGCCTGCACCTCGACCACCTCCCCCTGATCGCCAGGTTGGAGCATGCTCAGGGGAATTGATAGATTTTGAGTCATAGTCTCAACTCCGAAATCCAGTGTAGCTCAGCCTCAGGGTCCTACAAGGTCCGGGTCAAAGGATGTGATCTCCGTCTAAACTGGAGCAAATGACCTCTTCCAGCCCCCTGACCCTGCCCAACGCGCTGACCCTGCTGCGGATCCTCGCGATCCCCTTTTTCGCCATCGCGGTCTGGTACGGACACCACTGGCAGGCCTTCATCCTGTTCGCCGCCGCGGGGTTCACGGACCTGCTGGACGGCCTCATCGCCCGGGCCTTCGACCAGCGCTCGGACCTGGGGGCCGTGCTGGATCCGGCGGCGGACAAGCTGCTGATGACCACGGCCTTCATCCTCCTGGCCTGGCGCACCGAGGGCATGGCCGCGGCCATCCCCGTGTGGGTGGCGATCCTGGCCATCACGCGGGACCTGGTGATCTCGTTCTACGCCTTCGCCTCCGTGGACCGCCTGAGCGACAGCAAGTTCCATCCGAGCCTCCTCGGGAAGCTCAGCACGGCCATGCAGCTCATCGCCGTCTCCGCTGGCCTGCTCTTCAACGCCCTGGGCTCCCGGCCCTGGATGGAACCCTTCCTGCCGGAGATGTACTGGGCCGTGGCCGCCCTGGTGCTGGCCTCGGGCATCCACTACTTCATGCGCGCCACCCGGCCCGCTGCGGCCTGATGGACCATCGGGGCCGGATTCCCTTGCGCTTCGCCCTGGTCGCCGTGGGAGCGGCGCTGTCGCTCTGGCTCCTCCGGCGGGCCCTCGCCCCCTTCTTCGTGGCCATGGTCCTGGCCTACCTTCTGGGGCCCCTGGTGAATCGCCTGGCCCGGCGCGTCGGCCGCCCCTGGAGCGTGGTGGCCACCCTCAGCGGCTTCGTGGCCGTGGCGGCCGGGCTGCTGGTGGTCCTGCTGCCCTGGCTGGCGGGCCAGGCCGAACGCCTGGCCACCTCCCTGCCCCGCTGGAAGGCGGCCCTCGAGGCGAAACTGCTGCCTTGGCTCCAGACCCATCCGGTCTGGCGGGACCGCCTGGCGCAAGCGCTGGAGGGGCTGGATTCCGGCCTGCTGCTGCGGGGCCTGCGGGCCACGGGCGGCGGCGTGCTGGGCTGTTTCCTGGACCTGCTGGCCCTCATCCTCGTGCCCCTGATCCTCTACTACCTGCTGCTGGAGGGGCCCAGCCTCGTGGCCACCCTGCGGAACCTGGCGCCTCCCCGCCACCGGGAACGCCTCGACCGCATGGCGGGCGCCATCCACCAGAGGCTGGGGGGCTACATCCGGGGCCAGGCCGCCGTGGCGGCCGTCATGGCCGTGCTCCAGGGCCTGGCCTTCGCCATCCTCGGGGTGCCTTACGCCGGCCTGCTGGGATTGGTGGCGGGCCTCTCGAACATCGTGCCCTACTCCCCCTACTTCACCGCCCTGCCCCCGGCCCTGGTGCTGGCCTACCTGGACGGCGGCCGCGGCGGCCACCTGATGGCCATCGCCCTGGCGTTCATCGCCGTGCAGAAGGCGGAGGCCTTCTACTTCACCCCGGTCTGGGTGGGCCGCGCCAGCCGCCTGCATCCCCTGGAGGTGCTGCTGGCCCTCACCGCCTTCGGTTTCTGGTTCGGTATCCTGGGCCTGGTCTTCGCAGTGCCCCTGGCCGTGGTCCTGAAGGTCCTGCTGGAAGAGGTGCTGGCGGACTACAAGGCCCATCCCTGGTTCGGGGACGGAGCCTGATAGACTGGGCGTTCCGCGTCGGGAGACGCCGAAGGAGCCGCCATGAGAAAGCCCGCCCCGAAGGGGCCGCGCACCGCGCCCACGACCCGCAAGCCTGCCGCAGGCCGCTCCTCCGCCGGCCCAGTCCGGACGTCCGGGTCAGCCCGCCCAGCGGCCAGCGCCGCCCGGACAGCGGCCCCGGCGCGGACCTCAGCGCCCGCCCGTCCGGCGGCTGGTTCCGCGCGGCCCACCTCGGGCGCTCCCGGCCGGCGGCCCGCCATCGACAAGACCCGGCCCGCGGCCAAGCCGGCCCCGCGCAAGGCCGCCCCACCCCGCCCGGCCGGTGCTCCGGCCCGCAAGCCCCAGGCGGGACAGGACCGCCTCCAGAAGATCCTCGCCGCCGCGGGCGTCGACAGCCGCCGCGCCTGCGAGCAGATCATCCTCGACGGCCGCGTGCAGGTGAACGGCAGGACCGTCACGGAACTGGGCACCCGGGCCGATCCGCGCCGGGATGAGATCACCGTGGACCTCCAGCCCATCGAGCGCGAAGCGCCGGTCTACATCCTCATGAACAAGCCCAAGGGCTACGTCACCACCGTGAAGGACGACCAGGGCCGGCCCACGGTCATGGCCCTGCTGAAGGGCGTCCCCGGCCGCCTCTACCCCGTGGGCCGCCTCGACTTCAATTCCGAGGGCCTGCTGCTCATGACGAACGATGGCGCCCTGGCCCAGGTGCTCATGGGGCCCGAGCACGAGATCCCCAAGGTCTACCTGGTGAAGGTGCACCGCAACCTCCGGCCCGAGCTCATGAAGGAGCTGCAGGAGGGCTTCCTGCTCAGCGGCCGCCGCCTGAAGCCCTGCCACATCGAGATCGCGGAAAAGGGCGACAACCCCTGGCTGAAGGTGACGCTCACCGAAGGCAAGAACCAGCAGATCCGCCGGATGTTCGCCGCCGTGGGCCACCCCGTCAGCAAGCTGCGCCGCGTGCAGTTCGGCCCCCTGGCCGATCCCCTGCTGAAGCCCGGCGCCTGGCGCTTCCTGAACCCCCAGGAGATCGCGGCGATCAA
>JAMPXL010000085.1 GCA_023701165.1 Geothrix sp.
GGACCTGCGGTCCTCGGGGCTCCGCCCCCGCCATCGGCTACGCCGATGCGGCCCTATCCGCTTCGCGGATGGTGAACGATGTCCCGCATCGCCCTGCGGGCCCTTCCTTCCGGTGCATCCCACCTGGCTTTCTCGCGGCCTCGTCGGGGTTTTGTTAGGCACTCTTAGCTCACTTCCACTTGGGGAAGGGGTAGACCGCCTTCTTGGTGGCGAACTGAGAAGGCAGCACGGTCTCGTAGTTCCCGCCGAGGATCTGCTGCACGAGCATCTGGTGGTCGTTCTGGTTGGTGAAGCCGTCGTAGTCGGCGAACTTGACCTCGCCCATGACGCCGTTCCACTTGCCGGCCTTCAGGCCATCGCGGGTCTTGACGCGGTCGCCGCCGGCATTCCTGGCGGTCTCGGCCATGATCATCATCGAGGCGTAGGCGCAGGCCGCGTGGTAGGTGGGCTGCTTGCCGAACTTGGCCTGGTAGCGGTTGCTGAAATCCTTGGCCCCGGGCCAGCTCACATCATCCGTCCATTGGGTGCAGGAGATGACGCTCTCGGAGATGGCGCGCTCCTTGGCGAACTCGGTGGTGGTGAATCCAGCGCCTGCGCCGAGGAAGGCCTGGGGCTGGAGGCCCACTTCCTTGGACTGCCGCATGAGGAGGATGGCGTCGGCCACGTAGGACACCATGAAGACCAGATCGGGATTCTTCGACTTCACCTTGGCCAGGGTGGAGCGGTAGTCCGCGGCGCCCTTGGGGTAGGCCTCATCGGCCACGATCTGGATGCCCTTCTTGGCGACATAGTCCTTGGCCGTCTTGGTGGTCGAGGTTCCGAAATCAGTGTTCTCGTAGATGAAGGCGATGGTCTTCGGCTTGCCCAGGGACACAGCGGCATCAATGAGGCTGGAGGCGTACTTGTCCGCGGGGGCGTTCATGCGGAAGACATGCTTGAGGCCCTGGCGCGTGATCTCCTCTTTCGCAGCCGCGGGAATAAGCAGCGGCACCCGGTACTTCTCCGCGAGCTTGGCCACGGCGTTGGAGCAGGCGGAGGTGTAGGGGCCGACAACACCGGCGACGTTGTCGCGCGTGGCGAGCTTCTCCATGGCGCTCATGGAGATCTGGGGCTTGCCCGTGTCGTCCTCCCACACCAGCTGCACCTGGATGCCCTTCTTCTTGAGGTCTTCCTCCGCGAGCTTGATGCCGTTGGTGATGTTCTCGCCGATGGGCGCCTCGGGACCGCTCATCGAATTGATGACGCCGATCTTCTGCGCCATGAGACAGGGGGAAAGGGCGAGAGCTGCGCCCAGGGCCAGGATGTGCTTTCGCATGGCAACTCCAGTGCAAAAGAGATGTGGGTGGAAGGTATGGAAAATTCTACACCCAAAGGCGTACAAAAAAACACGGAACCCGCAGGATTGGCCTGGGGTTCCGTGAATGCACCGGGAAAGAAAAACCCGGTAGAACGTGCAGCGGACTAGAAGCCCACCATGATCGAGGCGACCAGGCTGTTGCCGCCCTGCTCGCCGGTCTGGCCAGCGCGGGGCTGCAGGAAGTTGTCGCTGCGGTGGATGTAGTTCAGCTTGAACTTCGCGAAGGAGAACTTGGCGGGGTTGAAGACGTAGTTGTAGCCCACGATCGCTTCCGTGTACTTCGGGCTGTAGTCGTTGGCGCCGGTGATGTAGGGGTTGGTGGCCGTGTACCAGTCATCGCCCTCGTTGTAGTTCAGGTAGTCGTAGCGGGCCGTGATCTGGTGGTTGCCCATCTTGTAGACGCCGGAGAACGTGTAGGCCATGTACTTCTGGTCCAGGTGCTGGCGGGCGACGTTCGTCGCGGCGGCGAACACCGTGGGATTGCGACGGCCCAGCAGGCCGGTGATCACTTCGGCGGAGGCCTGCCACTGGCTGGTCTCATAGACGTAGTAGGCGCCGAGGTTGGTGGTCTTGTCCTTGTTGGCCAGAATCTGGGCGGGGGCGGGAGCGGCAGCGCCCCAGGCCGTCGCCGTGCCGGCGACCAGGCCCACATCCTTCGTGTGGGTCACGCCTTCGCGGTAGTAGGTGCCGAACTTGTGGTCGGAGCCGTAGGCCATCTCGAGGCGGGCCACCCAATCCTTCTGGGCGTTGGCGTCGGCGTTCTTGCCGGTGCTGCCGTCATCGGAGGTGCCGTTGAAGAGGCCGACATTCATCTTGCCGCTGAAGCCCTTGGGGTCGCCGAAGCCATAGGTGGCCACGACGCCGCGGTCGCGGCGGTCACCCACGAGGCGGGAGCCCAGGGAGCGCTGGTAGAACATGAAGCCGGCCGTGCCCACCATGGAGGCTTCCCAGGTCTGCAGGGGCTTCATCTGGCCGACCTTCACGCCGAATTCCTTCGTGAACTGGTAGTTCACCCAGGCATCGTTCAGGATGTTGTTGCCGGTGGCGGTCGTGGAGTTGTTCGGATCGAACATCACGCCCCAGGTCAGCTTGTCCGTCATCTTGCCGTTGAGGTAGATCTCGGTGCGGCGGTGGGAGAACTGGTTCTCCTTGAAGGTCGCGTCCAGGGAGGGGTTCGTCATGTACCCGCCGGGGGCGGCGCTGTTCAGGCGGAGGTTGTTGTCCATCATCTGGACGTACCACTCTTCCACGATGACGTTCAGCTTCACTTCCTGGGCCTGGGCGTACCCGGCGGCGAGCAGTGCGGCTACGCCGGCAATGCGGGAGATCTTCATGGGGTGTGCTCCTTGAAAGGGAGGGTTGGGGGGTTGAATTGGGGACATCCACCCGAAGAACCAGACATGCGGGTCACCAGTCAATGGGAGGATGGAACGGATTCAACCTAAACGGGCCACCGGGACCCGTCCATGAAAAAGCCCCCGGAAACCCGGCGTTGTGATGCATGGCACAATGGTCTGACCACCGAGCTGTCTGGATTTGCGCTTTGTTCCGAAGCGATATATTGGAAATTTCAATATTTTTCACGAGGCTGGGCTCGGCTCGAAGATCCGTCCGAATTCACAGGACCTTCACCCGCCGGTTCCAGGGCCCATCCACCTAAGTTACCCACTGCAGAGAAGCTTCTTGGCTAGAGACCCCTCTGGTCCAGGAGAACCCATGAATCGATCCCGCAACCTTGGTCTGGCAGCCGTCCTGATCACCGGCCTCCCCCTCTCTGCCCAGTCGGTCAAGGTCTCCGGCCTGGTGCAGGTCTGGTACACCCAGATGCTCGACAACAACCTTCGGCTCAACACGGCAGCCCCCGGGGGCTACTACAACCTCCGCAGCGAGTTCCGGGAGAACACCTTCAGCATCCGCCGTACCGAAATCAAGTTCTCCGGGAACATCCTTCCCGGTGTGGACTTCGAGGCAATGATGGATCCATCCATCTCCACCAGCACCAGCAACCCCACCATCCTGCAGGACGCCGCCATCATCCTGAAGCCCTTCGAGGGCCTGGAGTTGAAGGCGGGCCAGTTCAAGAACCTGCAGACCTACGAAGGGGTCAAGAGTTCCTCTGAGCTGATCTTCGCCGAGCGCAGCCAGCTCGGCCGCACCCTCGGGGACAAGCGTGATCGCGGCGCGGCCCTCAGCTTCGCCTTTGGCGATCCCAAGGGCTTCGCCGGCAAGGCCACGGTGGCGGTCTTCAACGGCATGAACGATGCGACCTCCGGGAAGGCCAATGACACGAACGCCGCGAAGGACTTTGTTGGCCGCCTGGAATTCAACCTCGGCAAGACCCACACCTTCGGCGCCTACACGCTCCAGGGCGGCACCGATGTGGCGGACAAGACCAACACCGCCATCGCCGCCAATCCCGGCGGCCTGTGGCCGACCCAGGCCACCATCTACGACAACAAGGACAAGACGACCAATCTGGGCGCCTTCTATGTCTTCGAGACCGGCTCCTGGCATGTGTCCGCCGAAATCATGACCGGCCTCCTCGGCCGCCGGTACGCCACCCTGGCCGCCACCGCCCCCGCCGCGAAGCGGGAGCACCTGGACCAGAAGTTCCTGGGCTACTACCTCACCGGCGCCTACACCACCGGCCCCCACACCATCGCGGTCCGCTACGACAGCCTGAACCTCAACCAGGGCGACGACTGGTACGCGTCCTCCAACCCCTACATCAACGCCGCGGCGGGAACGGACTACGCTCCCGAATACACCGAGATCACCGCCGGCTATACGTACGCCTGGATCCCCGGCAAGGTGAAGGCCGCCAACCTGAAGGTGAACTACATCGCCCGCAGCAAGAACTTCCTGCGGCCCCGGGGCACCCAGACCGGCGAGCAGGGCGGCAACAGCCTGGTCGCCGCCCTCCAGGTCGCCTTCTGATCCCACCCGCATAGGCCATCGTCTGGCCAGCCACGATGATGCCGCCCAGGCGCCCTGGGCGGCATTTTTCGATGCACGGACGGAGGGACTGGAACTGGATTCTGCATGCGCCGGATCGCGCCAGGGTGGATTCAAGGCCCGTGAGAAGATGCGCGGCCACCACTCTTGCACCTGCCTTACCTATAGATCGACAACGTCGAGGCAAAGTGGTGGATTATCGACAGAACGGCCGAACAAGCGAAAACCCCCGTCAGCACTGGGCTTCAGGGGGTTTTGAGTGGTGGTCCCGGAGCGACTCGAACGCCCGACCCTCAGATTCGTAGTCTGATGCTCTATCCAGCTGAGCTACGGGACCGCGTGAAGGAATGATTCTACCGGATCTCCGCCGCCTGTCCATCCCAAAGGCGCAGGGGCTCGGTGCCGGAGGCTTCGCAGGGGGTTCCCGTGAGCTCCGTGGCGAGCCGGTCCATGAGGGCGCGGGCCGTGGTGAGCTTGCCGCCCAACACCAAGGTCAGGTTCCCGAACCGGGCATGCGGCTCCAGAACCGCCTCCCGACTGAGGTGGGTGGTGGCGCCCCCCGCGGCCAGCAGGGGCCGCACGCCCAGTTCCTCGGCGCGCACGGGCATCTGCCGCCAGGGGAGGCCCGGCAGGTTCGCCTCCAGGGCCCCGTACAGCTCTTCGCGCTCGGCCTCCAGGATGGGCACCCAGCCCGCATCCACCTCCCGCTCCGTGGTGCCCACCTGGAGCAGGCCGTCCCGGGGGATCACGAAGAGGATGCGGCCCTTGGGGCGGCGGATGGCCCAGGGGCGCTCGCACCCCGGCACGGCGTCGAACCAGAGGTGGATGCCCGAGGACAGGCGCAGGCGCGTCCGGGTCTCGCCGAACCACTGGGCCATGGCGCCGTCCGTCCAGGGGCCCAGGGCGAAGACCCAGTGGCGGGCGTCCAGGCGGCGCGGGGTTCCGTCCCGCCGGTCCCGCAGCCTCAAGGCCTTCAGCGCCCCGCCGGCCTCCTCGAAGCCCTCCGGGTGGTGGAAGTCCAGGCGCAGCGCCTCGCTGGAGGCGGCCAGATCCCGGGTCAGCCCCCGGTCCCAGGTCATCAGGTCGGCATAGGCCGTGGCGCCCCGGAAAGGGCCCCTCCGGCTGCGGGGATCGGCCCGGAACACGTCGCCGGACAAGCCGCCCAGCACCCGTTCCGGCGGCCACCCCGGGCGCTCGGAGCCCCAGTGGTCGTAGAGGCCGATGCCGACTCGGTGCGCCAAGCCCTCCGCCCAGGAGCGGTGGGGCATCCAGAAGGCCTCCCAGCGGCAGCGCCGGGGGGCGATGCGGGCCCAGGTGGCCCGTTCCGCGAGGCCTTCCCGCATCTGGCGGATGTCTCCGGTGAGCAGGTAGCGGATGCCGCCGTGCAGCAGCTGGCTGGACCACTGGCTGGTGCCGCC
>JAMPXL010000086.1 GCA_023701165.1 Geothrix sp.
CCGCCGAGAACGAACCCATCGGACCGTTCACCGGCGCCGTCTTCAGCAACGAGCTCTTCGACGCCCTCCCCGCCCAGCCCTGGCGCTGGGACGGGGAAGGCTGGACCCGCGAGGTGCTGACCGCCGACGGTCCCCAGTGGCAGGCGGCGGAACCCGGCGAGGCCGGGGCCTGGTTCTCGGCGCACACCGACGGCCTGGAGCCCCGCGACGGCAGCATCTGGTGCGAGGGCCTGCCGGGACTGGTGAAGGAGCTGGCGGGGGCCCTGGAGGCGGGCCTCTTCCTGGCGGTGGACTACGGTGAGCCCGCCGACCGGTTGCTGGCCAAGGGCGCGGACCTGCGCCGCTTCAAGGCCCACAGCGTGGACGGCAAGTGGCACGAGGATCTGGGCGAGGCGGATCTGACCGCGGATGTGGACTTCACGCGGCTGGCGGCGCTGCTGGAAGGCGAAGGCCTGTCGGGCCTCGCCCACCTGGAGCTGAGCAAGTGGATCCGCACCCACGCGCCCCTGGACCAGTGGGGCGCCGGATGGATGGCCCTGCCCGAAACCGAGCGCAAAGCCCGCACCGAGAACCTGCTCCAGCTCACCCTCCCCGGCATGATGGGCAGCCGGTTCCGGGTGCTGGAGGGGTGGAGGGAAAAGCCTCTTTAACCACCGATAAACACAGATGAACGCGGATTAGGAACAGCCTCTTTCATCTGTGTTCATCCGCGGCCTATTTCTGTTTTTCGGACCACACGCCCACGCCGATCCCACTCGGTCGTGCGGCGTCGTGGAAGACGGTGTGGGTGGCCTTTTTGTAGTCCCCGGGCCTGGCCTCGTTGATGTTCATGAACACCTGGGGATTGCGGTCCATGAGGGGGAACCAGGTGCTCTGGACCTGGACCATGATCCGGTGGCCTTTCCGGAAGGTGTGGAAGACATCGTTCATGGACCAGGCCACGCGGGTGGGCTGGCCGGGGAGGAAGGGGGCCGGCGTTTCGAGGCTGTCGCGGAACTTGCCGCGCATGACCTCGCCGCGCACCAGCTGCTGGTAGCCGCCCATGGGGTTGGGCGTGCGGTCCCAGGGATTGCCCTTCTCCCGGAAATCCGGGTTCCGGAACCCGTCGGGGTAGACGTCGATGAGCTTCACCACCCAGTCGGCGTCCGTGCCCGTGGTGGCCACGAAGAGCTCGGGCTTCAGGGGCCCGGCCATGGTGAGGTCCTCGGCCAGGGGCTCCGTCTGGAACACCAGCACGTCCGGGCGCCGGCCGGCGAAGCGCTGATCGGCGGTCATGTACTCCTTGGGCATGCCGATGGCCACCTGCTCGATGAAGGGCACCGGCTTGGCGGGATCGGAGGAGAAGGCCTCGGCGCCGCCGTCCGCCGGGGGGGGCGTGAAGGCGAGGCGCCCGCCGGGCTGGAAGTAGACCTTGGCCTGGGTGGCGGTCCGGGGCGGCCAGGCCTCGAGCCGGTGCCATCGATTGGAACCCGTTTCAAACACCGTGGCCCGGGCCAGGGCGGGATCCTTCGCGCCCTTGAGGTGGTGGAGGAAGAAGGGGAGCAGGACCTCGGTCTGGAACCAGTCGGAGGTGGCGGCGCCGAACTGCACGGGGCCCAGGTGGTCGCCCTGGCTGCGCTCCCAGCCGCCGTGGAACCAGGGGCCCATGACCAGGCGGCTGTCCGTGGCGGGGCTCTGGCGGTCCAGGGTCTGGAAGACCTGGAGGGCGCCGTAGAGGTTCTCGGCGTCGAACCAGCCCCCCACGGTGAGCACGGCGGGCTTCACGGCCCGGAGCCGGGGCCGCAGGTTCCGAGCCTGCCAGAAGGCGTCGTAGTTCGGGTGGTCCAGCATCTCGTTCCAGAAGGCCACGTCCTTCGTGAACGACCGGGTGGCGGCGGTGGAGCCCAGGCGCAGGAACCATTCGTAGCCGTCGGAGGTGCCGTGGTCCAGGGTCTTGGGCCAGGCCCGGGTGGGGGCGGGCCGGGGCTTGCCGAAGCTCGTCATGAAGTTGAAGGCGTGGGGCAGCCAGAGGGCGCCGTTGCGGTGGAAGTCGTCGCCCGTGAACCAGTCCACGATGGGGGCCTGAGGGGAGACGGCCTTGAGGGCCGGATGGCCGCTGAGCAGGCCCACGGCCGAGTAGAACCCGGGGTAGCTGATGCCCCACTGGCCCACCTTCCCGTTGTTCCCCGCCACGTGCTTCACCAGCCAGTCCAGGGTGTCGTAGGTGTCCGTGCTCTCATCCACGGCGGCGCCGCTGGCGGCGCGCTGGGGGCGCATGTTCACGAACTCGCCCTCGGACATCATGCGGCCCCGCACGTCCTGGTAGACGAAGATGAAACCCTCCCGCTGGAAGGGGGCCGAGGGACCCAGCTGTTCCGGGAAGGCGTCGGCGCCATAGGGGTACACGCTGTAGGGCGTGCGCTGGAGGAGGATGGGGTAGGTCCGGCTGGTGTCCTTGGGCGCGTAGATGGCGGTGAAGAGCTTCACGCCATCCCGCATGGGGACCTGCACCTCGCGCTTGGTGTAGTGGTCCCGTGCGGCCGGGGCCGGGGCGGCGGCTTCCTGGGCCGGAGCGGCGCCCCAGACCAGGAAGAGGACCGGCATGAGCGCGGCACGCAGGGCGCGGGTCAAGGTCATGGGAGCTCCGGGGGCGAGGCATCATGATACGCGGCATGTCCGTCTCCGGGATGATTCCTGTCCCTGCAGCATTAAGGCTCGACGGGGGGAGGCCCTTTTGCTGAACTGGAGGGTGCTCTCCGGAGCGTTCCGTTTTCTGGGGTTTCCGACCATGTCCCGTCCGACCTTCCGCCAGCCCGCCGAGTGGGACCCTCACAGCGCCTGCTGGCTGGCCTGGCCCAGCCACGGCCACCTCTGGCAGGAGAACCTGGCCCCGGCCCAGGGGGAATGGACGGCCCTCTGCATCGCCCTGGCGGAAGGGGGCGGCGAGGCCCTGGACATCCTGGTGCAGGATGCCGCCGCCGAAGTGGAGGCCCGGGCGGCCCTGGCTCCGGTGCTCGCCCAGGTGCGCTTCCACCGGGTGCCCGTGGGCGACATCTGGCTGCGGGACACGGCGCCCATCTTCGTGAAGGATGGCGGCGGGGCCCTGCACGCCGCCTGTTTCGGCTTCAACGGCTGGGGCCGGAAGTACCTGCTGCCGGACGATGACCGGGTGGCGGGCCGCGTGGCCGCCCTGAGTGGATGCGCCCGGCGCGACCACGCCTGGATCCTTGAGGGGGGCTCCGTGGAGGTGGACGGCGAGGGCACGGTGCTCACCACCCGCCAGTGCCTGCTCAACCCCAACCGCAACCCCGGCCTGGACCGGGCGGAGATCGAGGCGGCCCTGGCGGACGGCCTCGGTGCCGAAAAGGTGCTCTGGCTGGACGAGGGCCTGCTCAACGACCACACGGACGGCCACATCGACACCCTGGCGCGGTTCGTGGCGCCGGGCGTGGTGGTCTGCATGCAGGCGGCGGATTCCGCCGATCCCAACGCCGCCACCCTGGACCGCCTGGCCGCGGACCTGGCGGCCATGACCGATGCGAAGGGACGGAAGCTCCAGGTGGTGCGCATCCCCTCGCCGGGTCTCGTGGAAAACGAGGAGGGCGAACCCCTGCCCGCCAGCTACGTGAACTTCTACATCGGCAACCGCAGCGTGGTGGTGCCCACCTACGGCACGGCCTTCGATGAGGCGGCCGTGGCCGCCATCGCCAGCCTCTTCCCCGGCCGCCGCACCGTGGGGCGCTCCGCCCGCGCCATCCTCAGCGGGGGCGGCGCCTTCCATTGCATCACCCAGCAGCAGCCGGAGGTCCGATGAGCGCGTCCCGCCCCGAATCCCGCACGGTCCGCGTCGCCGCCACCCAGTGCGCCTTCACGGCCAGCCTCGAGGAGAACGTGGCCCGGGTGGAGGCCCTCGTGCGCCAGGCTGCGGCCCAGGGCGCCCAGGTGATCCTGCCCTCCGAGCTGTTCGAGGGGCCCTACTTCTGCCGCGAGGAGAAGGACGAGTTCTTCGACTGGGCGAAGCCGCTGGAGGGCCACCCCACCATCGCCCGCTTCCAGAAGGTGGCGAAGGAACTGGGCGTGGTGATCCCCGTCTCCTTCTTCGAGAAGGACGGACCGCACCACTACAACAGTCTCGCCATGGTGGACGCCGACGGATCGGTGCTGGGCGTCTACCGCAAGAGCCACATCCCCGACGGCCCCGGCTACGAGGAGAAGTTCTACTTCCGGCCCGGCAACACGGGCTTCAAGGTCTGGGATACCCGCTTCGGCCGCATCGGCGTGGGCATCTGCTGGGACCAGTGGTACCCCGAGTGCGCCCGGGCCATGATGCTCCTGGGCGCCGAGGTCCTGATGTACCCCACGGCCATCGGCACCGAGCCCGAGAACCCCGGCCTCGACACCAAGGACCTGTGGCAGCGGGCCATGATCGGCCATGCGGTGTCCAACGTGGTGCCCGTCCTCGCCTCCAACCGCATCGGCACCGAAGGGGACCAGACCTTCTACGGCCACTCCTTCATCTCGGACCACCGCGGCGACAAGGTGGCGGAGCTGGGCCGCGCCGCCTCCGGCGTGATCACGGCGGACCTCGATCTGGATGAGATCCGCCGCAACCGCGCCTCCTTCGGCTTCTTCCGGGACCGGCGCCCGGAGCTGTACGGACTGCTGGCTGAACGCTGACCAGCAGCCCTACACCTTGAACTGCCCCACCAGGTGGCTCTGGCTGTCGGCCACGCCCGCCAGGTCGGCGGCGGTGCGGGCCACCTCGGCCACGGCACGGGCCATCTCCCGGGTGGCGGTGGCATTGTGGGCCACGCGGTCCAGGTTGATGTCCACCTGCTCGGCCACCTCGGCGCTGGTGCGGGCCTGCTCGTCCGCGGCGGCGCCCCCCTCGAGGATCATGGCGGCCAGGCCCTGGATGTTCGAATCGATGGTGGTGAGGGCGTTCACCGTGTCAGAGACCATCTGGGCGCCCTGGTCCACGGAGGCGTTGCTGCGCTCGATGAGTTCGCCGATCTCGCGGGCCGCGGCGCCGCTGCGCTCCGCGAGCTTGCGCACCTCCTCGGCCACCACGGCGAAGCCCTTGCCCATGGCCCCGGCCTTGGCGGCCTCGATGGCGGCGTTGAGGCTGAGCAGGTTCGTCTGCCGGGCGATGTCCTGGATGAGGCGCACGGCCGTGACCATGCCGGCGGCGGCGGTGCGGATCTCCTCCATGGCCTTGGCGCTTTCGGCGCCCGCCTGGGCGCCGCGGGCGACGGCGGCGACGGCGGTTTCGGATTCCCTCTGGGAGCGCTGGATGGTCCGGGAGACCTGCTCGATGGAGGCGGAGAGCTCGGTCACGGCGGCGGCCACGCGCTCGAAGGCCCCGCGCTGAGCCTCGGAATTCTGGGCCAGGGTGTCCCCGGTGGCGGCCATCTGCTCGCTGGAGGCGGAGAGTTGCGTGGCGCCGCTGGCCACAGAGGTGGAGGATCCGGTCAGTTCGTGGAAGACGGAGCGCAGCCGCCCGTTGTAGGCGTTGAAGGCGGCGGCGGCCTGGCCCACCTCGTCCTGGCTGGAGACCGGAAGCTGCAGGGTGAGGTCGCTCCGGCCCAGGCCTTCGGCCAGCTCCTTCAGGGGCCCGGTGATGCGGAGGCTGAGCCGGTACACCACCAGGAAGGTGATCATCCAGACCGCGAAGGACGCGAGGATGTTGAAGGCGAAGCCCCGCCAGAGGGGCTGGGACAGGTCCAGGCCCCGGTCCCACAGGCCCGCGG
>JAMPXL010000087.1 GCA_023701165.1 Geothrix sp.
GTCTTCTCGGTATCGATTTCATCGATGCGCGAGACGAAATTGAATTTTGGTGGTTTGCTGTTGAATCTATGGCCAAAGCAATCCCCTTCAAGCTCGTATCGCCCTACCAGCCCGCCGGGGACCAGCCGGAGGCCATCGCCCAGCTGGTGGCGGGACTGGAGCGCGGCGATCGGGCGCAGACCCTGCTGGGTGTGACCGGATCAGGTAAGACCTACACCATGGCCTCCACCATCGCCCGGGCCGGCCGGCCGGCACTGATCTTCGCGCCCAACAAGACCCTCGCCGCGCAGCTGTTCAGCGAGTTCAAGCAGTTCTTCCCCGAGAACGCGGTCGAGTACTTCGTCAGCTACTACGACTACTACCAGCCCGAGGCCTACGTGCCGGAACGGGACCTGTTCATCGACAAGGACGCGAAGATCAACGAGGAGCTGGAGAAGCTGCGCCTCAGCGCCACCCGCTGCCTGCTGGAGCGCCGGGACACCATCGTGGTGGCCTCGGTCAGCTGCATCTACGGCCTGGGCGACCCCAGCTCGTACCTGAACCTGTCCGTCGACCTGAAGGCCGGCCAGATCCTCGACCGGGCCATGCTCCTGCGGGATCTGGTGGCCATCCAGTACCAGCGCAACCACCTGAGCTTCGAACCCGGCATCTTCCGGGTGCGGGGCGACGTGGTGGAGGTCTATCCGGCCTACGAGGACGTGGCCTACCGCATCGAGTTGTGGGGCGACGAAGTGGAGCGCCTGTCGAAGATCGATCCCCTGCGGGGCGTGGTCATCGAGAAGCTGGACGAGCTCACCATCTGGCCCAAGACCCACTACGTGACGCCGGAGGACAAGCTCAAGGCCGCCATCCGCGACATCAAGGACGAGCTGGAGGCCCGGGAGAACGCGTTCCGCGCCGAGGGGAAGATCGTGGAGCTGCAGCGCCTCCACCAGCGCGTCATCTACGATGTGGAGATGATGAAGGAGATGGGCCACTGCAGCGGCATCGAGAACTACAGCCGCTTCCTGGACGGCCGCCAGCCCGGGCAGCCGCCCCACACCCTGCTGGACTACTTCCCCGAGGACTTCATCGTCTTCATGGACGAAAGCCACGTGGCCACGGGCCAGCTCCACGGCATGTACAACGGCGACCGTTCGAGGAAGACCACGCTCGTCGATTACGGTTTCAGACTTCCCTCCGCCCTGGATAACCGTCCTCTCAAATTCGAAGAATTTGAAAGCAGGGTCAAACAGGTGGTCTATGTCTCCGCCACCCCCGGCGACTACGAACTTCAGCAGTGCGGCGGGGCCTTCGTGGAGCAGGTGGTGCGGCCCACGGGGCTGGTGGATCCCCTGGTGGAAGTGCGCCCCGTGGGCAGCCAGGTGGACGACCTGCTGGAGGAGATCCGCAAGACCGTGGCCCGGGACGAGCGGGTGCTGGTGACGGTGCTCACCAAGAAGCTGGCGGAGCAGCTCACGGCCTACTACCAGGAGCTGGGCATCAAGGCCGAGTACCTGCACAGCGAGATCGACACCCTGGAGCGGGTCGAGCTGCTGAAGAACCTCCGGCGGGGCGTGTTCGACGTGCTGGTGGGCATCAACCTCCTGCGGGAAGGCCTCGACCTTCCGGAGGTGAGCCTGGTGGCCATCCTGGATGCGGACAAGGAGGGCTTCCTCCGCAACAACCGCAGCCTCATCCAGACCATCGGCCGGGCCGCCCGCCACGTGAACGGCCGGGCCATCCTCTACGCCGACGTGATGACCGGCTCCATGAGGCAGGCCATGGGCGAGACCGAGCGGCGCCGCCACAAGCAGCTGGCCCACAACGCGGCCCACGGCATCACGCCGGAGACCGTGAAGCGCAACCTGGACGACGTCATGGGCGAGGCCCTGGCCCGGGAGTTCATCAACGTCACCAAGGAAGAGCGGGCCGCCGAGGAACCGCTGCTCTACCTGGAGGACAAGGCCTTCGAGCGGGAAGTGGCCAAGCTCGAAAAGCGCATGAAGGACCTGGCCTCCCAGATGAAGTTCGAAGATGCGGCGGAATTGCGCGACCGGATCCTGCGCGCCCGGCGCGAACGGCTGACCGCGGCGATGTGACGCGGGAGGTCCTGGCCATGTCCCGCCGCATCGCCGAGGGCCTGGGAGGCACCCTGATCCTGCGCAGCCATGCCGGGGAGGGCGCCTGCGCCGAACTGCTGCTTCCGGCGGGGCGGGACCCGGAAACGGTGAGGCCGCTGGGCGCGTAAGCCCGGGGTGGCCTACTTCGCGTACTGCCGGATCACCTTCTCGATGGCGGCCTTGCAGGCGGCGCAGAAGCCCGCATCGTTCCGGGTGAACATGAGGCAGTCCTCCTGGCTGCGGTAGTAGCCCTTGGCCTCGTAGTTGGCGCCCTCGAAGGCGCCCACCTTCCCGCTGTGGGCATCGGTGCCCAGGAGCTTCGTCTCGAAGACCTTCTCCCGGGCGAAGAGGGCGTCCATCTCGGACTCGGGCTTGTTGGCGGCGCGGATGGCCTTGCGCTCCTTCTGGTAGGCATGGCTGTGGGCCTCGAATTCGGCCTTCTTCCAGGGGGTGGGCAGGGGCACGCCAGGCGTCAGCAGGGCCTTCCACTTGGGGCTCTTGGGATCCGCCGTGGCGTTGGGTTCCCAGGGCTCGGGGCGCGTGGGGCTGTTGGTCACGGCCACATCGGAGGTGTAGTACTCGTCGGCCAGACCGGCGAAGTGATGCCCGAACTCGTGGACGAAGAGGTAGCCGATGGTGCTGTTGCCCGCGGAGGCGGTGCTGTAGAGGTTGTGGATGCCCCCGCCGCCGTAGGTCTCGGAGTTCGTGAGGATCTCCACGAACTCGTAGGGCGCCTGGGCGGCGATGTCGCGCCAGGCGCGGTTGTCGAAGGTGAGCACGTAGCGCTCGCTGCCGAAGGCGTCGTAGGTGGTGCCCAGGGGGGTGCGCTTGTGGACGCCGGTGGAGGGCCGGGAGATGCCGCTATCCTTCGAAGGCGGGCAGAGGGCCCAGACGTTGAAGGCGCTGCGGTGCTCCTTGAAGGGGCTCTGCTGGAAGAGCAGGTCCATCACCTTCCGGGCCTGGGCCTCGAACTTGCCCCGCTCGGCGGCGGTGTAGCCGTCGCCCAGGATGAGGAAGTCCACCTTGTCCGCGGGATCACCCGCTTTCTGGAGGGCGATGAGGCCGCCGGCGTCGGGGGCGGGGGTCCGCTCGATGAGGGGATCGTTGGGATCGAGGTCGAAGGCCCAGATGGTCTTGAAGGCGTTGTGCTCATCGCGCTTCTTCACCTGGAGGCGCACGGGCGCCCCTGGCTGGGGGAAGCGCAGGGATTCGGAGAAGGTGCGGCTGATGGATTTGGCCTCGTCCGTGGTTTCCCATTCGCCGTAGATGCTGGCGAAGCCTCTGGAGTACAGGAGCTTCCCCGTGCCCTTGTCGGCCACCTCGAAGCAGTACTTCCCCAGGTTGCTGGCATCCACAGCCTTGGCGGGGTCGCCGGGCCAGGGCAGGGGCTCCAGCACCACGCGGTCCACCCCGAAGCGCTCGGTGGCGGCATCGCCGGTATGCCCATAGTCCACCCGCAGCGTCCGGGGCGGGGCGGCCAGGCAGGCAAGGGTGGCCAGGAGAAGAAACAGAGAGCGAAATGCGGGAGAAAGCATGAGATACCTCTGAACTGAGGAAAGCCTGGAGTGCGGGAGGCAACCCCGGCGGCGAATTGGCCGATAATACTTCGAAACCTGGAGGGCTGGTGGCGCGCATCGCAGTGGTTGATGACAGCAAGCTGGCCAGGGCCTTCGCAGCGGCTGCTCTCAGCAAGACTGGGCACAGGGTCATCCTGATTGAACCGAAATCACTTCAACTCACCCTGGGTGAGCTGGTGAAATGGGCCCCGGATTTGATTCTGCTGGACTGCTCAATGCCTGCTTTTCAAGGGCCAAGCCTAGTCCGGGCCTGCTTCGAACTCCCCGGCCTCAGCCTGGTCAAGGTGATCATCCTCACTGCCTTTCAAGACAAGGCCATTGCTCAGCGGATGACTAAACTGGGCGTGGACCGGGTTTTGTACAAGCCCATTTCCCCCAGGGATCTTTCAGAGGCTGTGGAGGAGGCGGTGGCCCGGCCACCAAGATGTGAATGAGAGAATGAGTGTGTCGCACCCTCATCTTCGGCTTGCAGAGCCGGAGCCTCCGTTGGGTGCAGTGCTCGCTGCGCTTCGACTCGCGTTCCTGGCCTGCTGGCCGACAGGTATTCTGGTTACGAAGGATCTGATGTGTTGTGATCTACCCCCCCGCCACGAGAATGGGTTCACGAATACCTGAGAGGCGGGCGAAATTTCGTAGCTTCTGAAGGTGGGCCATGCCAATCGTGGTGCTTTCAGGGATTACCAGCATGCCTTCCATGGTTTCGATGCCCGCCAGAAGAACATGGCCTGTACGCAGTTCGTGGAGGCCAATCTGCTGGGCGGGTGCGATCTGAGTCTCCACCTCTTGGGCCATCAGGCACCGGGTGAAGGCGCGAAGTACATCCAGGTCGTACCAGCTGGTCCGCCCTTCCATGTCCCTCACTGTGGCGAGGGGGTTCCCGAACTTGGAGAGGAGTCGCTCGAAATCCCAGACCACCCGGAGAATGCGTCCGCCGATGGGAATTGCCTCCTCTTTGCGCCCATCCTCCGGAAATCCGGTGCCATTGAAGTTCTTGTTCATGTAGAGCACTGCCTCGGCGACCTCCTCGAGGCGTGGGATGTTCCGGATGAGGTCGGCCCCTATCTCGGGGATGCGGTTAGCGAGTTCCCGCTCATGGCTGTTGAGGAAGGCCCCTGTGTGGAGCTTGATGGCAACGCCCTCGGGCACGGTGAGGATGCCGATCTGGGAAAGGATGGACGCGATGCTCAGAACCCACGGGTTTTCCATGCCCATCTCATGGCCGATGGCTTCTGCGTGGGCGGCCATGGCCTGGGCCCGTCCGAAGGAGATGGGATCAAGGCAGGAAAGCAGCTCCACCAGCATGCGGATGGCGCCCTTGAGGGTGTCCTCAACCAGACTCTTTTCGGCCGTGATGAGCTGATGCTGGCGGACGGCGTGCTCTAGTGTGCGTGCCAGCTGCTCCACCTCGCAGGGCTTGGTGAGGAAACGGAATACCTCACCCTGGTTCACGGCCTCCATCGCAGTGCCCTGGTCCGCGTTGCCTGTGAGCATGATGCGGACGGTATCTGGGAAAAGCCTCATCGCCTTGGCGAGGAAAGTGACACCATCCATGCCGGGCATCCGCATGTCGGAGACCACCACCGCGTAAGGACCACGGTCGGCCATGGCCTGCAGAGCGGGCTCGCCTCCGAGGGCCGTGTCCACCGCGAATTTGCCCCTCAGTACCCGCGTGTAGCCCTGCAGGAGGTTCTCCTCATCATCCACCAGCAGAATCCTAGGTTTCATGTGATTCCTCGGTGGGGAGCAGGATTGGGATAAACTCCTGGAGATCCATAAGTTGGGCGATAACTGACAACAGCTCCAGATGACCCGGTCCCAGGTGCAGTCCCGTGGGCAATACGAGGCTCCCGTCCGATGTGAGAACTTCCCCGGCCAAGCACATGCCGACCTGCAGATCCCCAACTCTGACAGTGGCCGTGGCCCGTGCCGGAGGCGGAAAGGCGAGGGACTCCCCGAGGGCCGACAGCACCCTTGGATCGTAGGCCCTGGGGCGGAGCCGCAGCTCCTCCAGGGCCACCGCCCGGCTCTTCCGTGTTTGCGCCAGTTCCGA